>JALOMS010000179.1 GCA_025455345.1 Thermoflexibacter sp.
GCTTAAAAGTATTAAATTATTGGGAATAAAATAAAATTAGGAAAAAAAATATTGAAAACTTCAGTAGTGTAAGTAAGAATCTCCTCATATTTTTACTCCAAAGATAATGAGTAAACTTTGAAGGTAGTATTAAAGATGTAATGCTGTCTTGTTAGTAAGAATACACAATAACAGTATTTTAGCATTGCTTGTTATAGAATACCAACTTTTCAGTTGGTGGTAATTAAACCTATTAGTAAAAAAATCATCTAAGAAGCAATCAATTTTTAAAAACACTTTTTTATGAAGAATCAAAGTATAGCTTGTTTCCTTATATTATTGCTTATTTCCTTGTTTGCTTGCAAAAAAACAGACGAGAATATTCAACCCAAATCCTTTCCCGAAATTATAAATGGCTCTCTTACCTACCAAAACAATTTGCGAAAATACATCTTGCATATTCCTTCTTCTTATAACGGAACGGCTGAATTTCCACTTGTCGTTTTTTTGCATGGGGGAGGAGGAAATGCTCAAAGTGCGGTTAATTTTACTAACTTTAATCAGGTTTCCAAATCAGAAAATTTTTTGATGGTGTATCCTCAAGGTTTTTTTGAGGCGAGTCCTAATAGTTTTGTCTGGGCTGATGGGCGTGGCTTAGCTCCTGATATACAAGGCGTAGATGATGTGGGGTTTATTGATAATCTGGTTACTACCCTAAAAAAAGAATACAAAATAAATGCTCAAAAAGTGTATCTCTGTGGGTTTTCAAATGGAAGTTTTTTAACCCAACGTATTGCTTTTGAGAAAAACACACAATTTGCGGCTACAGGCACAATAGGAGGTACGATGATGAAGAACCTATACGATAATAGTAATCCACAAAGAGCTATTTCTCAAATTTTTATCTTTGGTACAGATGACCCCTTAGTACCTTATAAGGGTGGAGTAGTGGTTGGGTCTAATACCTTACCAATAGTAGGTATCGAGCAGGCGGTGGATTATTGGGTAAAGAACAATAATTGTAAAACAGCCCTTTCTGCGGTTAATCTACCCAATATCAATGCTACGGATAACTCGACTATAACTGTATTGGAATATACTAATGGAAACTGTAACAATACCAAAGTAAAATTCTATAAAATTAATGGTGGTGGACATACTTGGGCGGGTGTAAAACTGCCTAATCAGACTACATTTGGAGAAACAAATTTAGATATTTTTGCAAGTCAAGAGATTTGGAATTTTTTCAAACAGTTCGAGCTTTGCAAATAAAAACATCATTGCTATCATCACTGCATTTGTTTAAGAAAGGCAGAAGTGCTAATTTGCAACTCTTAGGCTTCTGCCTAAAAGCTGTGCTATCAGCTTCAGACCAAGAGAGATTATTTTTTACTTTTGACAATCATTGACAATAGACAAAAATATCATACCTTATTATAAGGAAATCAACGACTTTCTTGTATCTATTCCGTCGGATTACAGGACTACTAACCCCTTGTTTTACTGCCTAAGATTGAAAGAGAACGAAGGCTCGATGAGCAATTATAAACCACCATTTCGCAAGGATTTTTACTTTATTGCACTTGTAACCAATGCGGGCGATACAAAAATTACTTATGACAACACCAATGTTACCAAATTAAACTCATTTCTGGTTTTTCAGTCGCCTGGGCTACTATACAGTTTTTATCGAGATAACACGGCGAAAGGTTATCTCATTTATTTCAAAAAAGACTGTCTTTCATTTTTCAGACCTGACTTTGAAAAGGAATTCCCATTTTTTAATATTCTTCATACTCATTTTTTCAAACTCAATCAAAGTAAGTTCCATGAGTTTGAACCGCACTTTGAGGAAGTGTTTGTGGCGTATGAAAGTTCAAAAGATAATCAACATAAAATAGCAAGCATTAAACTACTTGCACTGCTTTATCAACTCAAAGAATTTACTACCGCCTTCAATCAGTGGGAAGAGGGTTTTACGTCCCCCCAACAAATCCTTTTGCAAAAATTCATTCAATTGGTAAACAATTATTATATCGACAAACGGACTATTGAAGAATATGCAGAATTGCTTTTTGTTACGCCCAACCATCTTTCACAATCAGTAAAAGAGGCTTCAGGCAAAAACGCGCTTTCGTTTATTACTGACCGCTTGATGACAGAAGCAAAATCACTCATTCAATTTACCAATTACGACATTGCGGAAATCGCCTACCAGCTCAACTTTTCTGACCCTGCCAATTTTGGAAAATTCTTTAAAAAGCATACTGAGCTTACCCCAGTAGAATTTAGAAAAAAAGCCTCCGAAAAGTAATTTACCATTCCAACCAAGTTTTTGACCATGACCGTAAGAGAAGGTTCTTTTATCTTTGTATCGTTAAATCATTAAAATCAAAAAGAGAAGAACTCTCTTGTGGTTCAAGAACTTAATAATTAAAAAATCATAAAATCATGAGTAAAATTGCAGTATTGGGAACAGGAATGGTGGGAGATACTATTGGTTCCAAATTGATAGAACTTGGTCATCAGGTAATGGTGGGGTCAAGGACAAAAAACAATGAGAAAGTAGAAGCATTTGTTGCTAAGCATGACGGCAAGGCAAGTGGTGGTACATTTGCCGAAGCGTGCGCTTTTGGGGAAATCATTTTTAACTGCACCTCAGGAGCTGGTTCTATTGAGGCACTAAAATCAGCAAGTGAGCAAAACCTCAATGGAAAAATCCTCATAGATATTGCCAATCCTCTTGATTTCAGTAAAGGTATGCCGCCCTCTCTTTCTGTTCTCAATACAACTTCTTTGGGAGAAGAGATTCAGAAAGCATTTCCAGACTTGAAAGTAGTCAAAGCCCTCAATACCATGTGGTGTGGATTAATGGTAAATCCAGCCCTGATTAATGGAGGCGACCACAGCACTTTTGTCAGTGGGAATGATACAGCCGCAAAGGATAGTGTAAAAACCATTTTGAAATCATTTGGCTGGGCTGATAAAAATATTCTCGACCTTGGCGATATTACTACCGCAAGAGGAACGGAAATGTACTTACCTTTGTGGTTACGAATATGGGGAGCAACACAAAATGGTGCATTCAACATCAAAATTGTAAGCTAAAATAAACAAAACACTATCGTATCGGCACAGCGAATAGCTGTTGCCGATTTCTATATCAATAAAAAATATGAAACCGAGCATTTTGTTTTTGGAAATAGTATATATTGCACAAAAAGAAAAGACAAAATAAATAAGATACAAGTTTTTTGATAAGCCAAATATTTGAAAAATAGCTATGTATGCATATATCAAAGGAATATTGGTGCAAAAAGAGGCAACGTTGGCTGTCATTGAAGTCAATGGAATTGCTTATGAAATACGTACCCCACTGAATGTTACGACTAATCTTCAGCTTAACCAGCCGTGCAAACTCTATACTTATTTGAGTATCAAGGAAGATGCACATACCTTGTACGGTTTTTTGGACATAGAAGACAAAAGACTATTCTTGCATCTGATTAGCGTATCCAATGTAGGTCCAAGTACGGCTTTAATGGCTCTTTCTTCTTTGTCTGCGAATGAGATACGCGAAGCTATTGCGCGTGAAGATGTCAGAACTATCCAGAGCATTAAGGGGGTAGGTGCAAAAACAGCGCAAATGATTATAGTCGAGCTTAAAGATAAGATTCGCAAAGAAAACTTACAACTTGCGGACGGCAAAGAGACCTCTCTCCAGAATGAGTACATGAGTTCTTCTACCTTACAAGAAGCCATTAATGGACTGATAGCCTTAGGAATAGCCAAACCTACGGCAGAAAAGACAGTACAAGCCGTAGTAAAAAAATATGGCAATCATCTTACCGTAGAACAAATCATTAGATATGCACTCAAAGCAGGATAAATACATGATAGGCATTGTAGGCGCAGGTATCTCAGGGCTTACTTTGGCGTATTCCTTATAGCAAAGAGGTATTTCCATTTTACTTGGAATGAAAAGCCAAAACAGAAAAAAATAAGGTTAAAATAAGGGCAGTCATATACTCCCTTAAAAGTTTTAAAGACTTATAAATCAAGTTATAAAGTGGTTGGTAAGTTATCCCCATGATTTCAGAGATTTGCTCATAACTCAATCCTTCGTAAAATTTAAGGTAAATCGCTTCTTTTTGCCTCTTGGAAAGTTGATTGAGCGCGTCTATCAGCTTGGCTTGTCTTTCTTGAGAATTTAACTCTTGCACTAAAAAATCTTCATGAGAAAACACAATATCTACTTCGCCTTCTATCTGGTCTAACTCCTTTTTTTTCTGGGTTTTATATTGAATGATTCTTCGGCGAATGGATTTGAACAAATAGGGTTTGATATATTGTACATCACCTAATTTTTCTCTTTTAGTCCAGATTTCCATAAAGACCTCCTGAATACAATCCTTACCCAAATCAACATCACCCGCAATTTTTAGACTATACTGATACAAGTCCGCATAGTAATATTGCATCATTTCGGTTACTGCTTCCTCTTTACCTTTTTTTAAATCCTGCCATAAAATGTAATCACTTTTCCTCATTGAAAAGAAAAAAATTTGTTGTCTGAAAGTTGCACAAAGTTTATCTAATTATACATGCAAAACAAGAAAATAATTAATTCATCAAAAATTCAATATTTTTTAATAATTTCTTGAGCGTAATTATTAGTATGAAGGTAAGATACAATAGCACTAAGAATGATTGATTGTACAAATATAACCTTCTTCTACTATTTCCATTGGCATAAATAGCTAAATTCTTATTTGAATAAATGTTTTTGATTGCTTCAAAATTTATTCAAAAAGAATCATTACTTTTGTTAGCTTACCTTTCAGCGATATTATTTTTCCAATTTCTTGACTAAGTACATAAAATATTCTACCCAATGCAGATAGATGAAAAAAAATTCAAATTACTGATTGAACATAGCTATGACGGGATATTATTTTTGGACAAAAACCTAAAAATTATTTACGCAAGCCCCTCTGTTTTTCCATTGTTGGGCTATCAACCAGAACAGTTAGTAGGTCAATACCATTATTATCTTACACACAGCGACGATGCCCACGATAATGCCAGCACTTTTAGAGACCTACTCAACAATGAAAAGCAAAATATTAGCATCAAACAACGCTTGTTACACCACAAGAACTACTATATATGGACAGAAGCCTCCCTTACCAATCTTTTGCAAGAAGAAGGTATCCATGCAATTATTTCACATTTTAGGGATATTACGGAGCGTATCAATGCAGAAAATAGACTCAAAAAACTCAATGAAACACTTGAGAATAAGGTAACAGAACGCACGTATGCGCTCGAAGAGGAAATAGAGCAACGAAAAGAACTTACCATAGAGTTACAAGTCGCCAAAGATGATGCAGATAGGTCTAACCAAGCCAAAGCGGAGTTTTTAGCCAATATGAGTCATGAAATACGCTCTCCACTTAATGCAATCGTAGGATTTACCCAACTCATGTTGCTCCAAAGCAAAGATACTCCTATTGACGATAATTTCAGGTATTATTTGGAAAATATAAAGATTAGTGGAGAGAACCTCTCTGACCTGATAAACAATATCTTAGACCTGTCTAAGATAGAAGCAGGGAAAATGGAATTAGTAAATGAGGTACTGAGCCTACGCCAACTTTTCCAAGGTATTTTCCATATCAATAAAAGCGATGCCGCAGAGAGAGGCATCAAATTTTCCTATTATTTTGATAGTCAAGTTCCCAATACGGTAGAAACAGACCGTACCAAACTTAATCAAATCCTAATGAATCTTGTTTCCAATGCACTCAAATTTACTCCCAAAGGTAAAAATGTTTATTTGAGAGCTTACCAACAAAAAGAGCTAACAATATTCGAGGTAAGAGACGAGGGTGTAGGGATTCCACCTCATCGTTTAGAGGCAATTTTCAGACCTTTTGAGCAAGCGGACAACTCCATCACGCGCAAGTTTGGAGGTACAGGATTAGGTTTGACCATTACCAAAAGAATGGTAGAAATGCTCAATGGAACGATAGAAGTCAAAAGTCAAGAAGGTCAAGGAAGTACCTTTATTGTCAAAATCCCCTTGAAAATAGTGGAAACCCATCACAATACTAAAAATGATTTTGCGTTTGATAAAGCCCATTTTTCTAAACAAAATAAAATATTATTATTTGAGGACAATCTGCTCAATCAGCAGATTATCATGGACTTTTTACACCATTTTGACCTAAAGTTAGAAGTAGCCGAAAATGGCGATATAGGCATAGAAAAAGCTAAACAATTACTTCCAAACTTGATTATGATGGATTTGCACATGCCCGAAACTGACGGTCTTCAGGCTACACAGTATTTGAGAAGCCTGCCTGAGTTTGCCCAAACCCCTATTGTGGCTATTTCTGCGGATGCTTTTATCGAGCAGCAAGAAAAAGCTTTTGCCAAAGGGGTAAATTATTATCTTACTAAACCCATAGATTTGAGAAAACTTTTTGAAATATTATTAGAATGTCTAATTATAGAAAAAATAAATGAAGACACGACCAATACATCTTTAGAAACTCTTTCTGATAACGCCCAACAAGTTCTTGAGCAATATCTAAAAAAATTATTAAAAACACCCATTTATCAGACAGAAGATTTGGAGAACGATTTGCACCAAATTAGGTATTCGCTAAAGAAGTATTCTATTGGATTGGAAGAAAAGTTTGCCAGAGTAGAAGACGCTATTTTTGAAGGAGATGAGATACAAATACACCTACTTGCTCAGGAAATAGCGCATAAATACTTACATCAAAACCAGACAAACTAAGTAAAGAATTAGTATCAAAAATAGTTTTTCTTGTAAATTTAACCCTGTTTTTGAGATTTTTTCAATATAAGACCTTACTTTTGCGAGATTTTAGGCAAACACCTGTAATTTTAAGTATTTTCATTAAAAAAAAGCGAATCCAATGACTTATACTCCACACAAAGAAGCTGTCTTATTATTAGAAGACGGCACATTTTTTAAAGGTCTATCTATTGGAAAATCAGGGACAACTGGTGGTGAATTGTGCTTCAATACGGGTATGACAGGCTATCAAGAAATTTATACAGACCCTTCTTATTTTGGACAAATTGTGCTGAATACCACACCCCACATAGGTAACTATGGAACACTTCCCGAAGAAGTCGAGTCAAGTAGTGTGAAGATTAGTGGACTCATTGTCAAATCTTTTGCAGATATATACTCCCGCAATCGCTCTCAAGAGTCTCTGCAAAAATATTTGGAAAAAGCTGGAATCATTGGAATTAGTAATTTGGATACCAGAGCATTGGTAAGACATGTAAGAAGTAAAGGAGCTATGAATGCTGTTATTTCTTCAGAATATACCAATCCTCAAACCTTAAAATCTGTTTTGGCAGAAATTCCTAACATGAATGGGCTGGAATTAGCCAGCAAAGTAAGTACCAAAGAACCCTATTACGTAGGTCAGGAAAATGCCAAATTTAGAGTTGCTGTGATGGATTATGGCATAAAGACTAATATTTTAAGGCAATTGGTAGAGCGAGATTGCTATTGCAAAGTATTCCCAGCGCGTACCCCTTTTGGAGAAATCATGGCATGGAATCCTGATGGATTTTTTATTTCCAATGGTCCTGGCGACCCTTCAGTGATGGATTATGCTATCCAAACCGTCAAACAAATGCTTGAGACTACTATCCCTCTATTTGGAATTTGTTTAGGACATCAGTTATTAGCCTTAGCTTGTGGTATTCCTACTTTCAAGATGCACCACGGACATAGAGGACTGAATCACCCCGTCAAAAATTTGATTACAGGCAAGTGCGAAGTTACCTCCCAAAACCATGGCTTTAGTGTCAGTATAGATGATATTAAGAACAGTCAAGATGTGATGCTCACCCATATTAACTTGAACGACAATACCGTAGAAGGTATTAAACTAAAAAATAAAAAAGCCTTTTCGGTACAGTATCACCCTGAGTCTGCTCCAGGACCCCATGATTCTCGTTATTTGTTTGATGATTTTGTAAAAATGATGGGTGGCGAATAAGGAATAATTTAGGAAGTTTTATTTAAGAGGGTATTCATCATATATTGTTCATGTTCCTGTTAATGCTCTCTTTTATGTAATTAAGTATGCATTTTTCTTGTAAAATACGCTTAAGTATTTCAACAAAAATAAAAGTTTTTTGTATTCAGTTCCGTTAGGAACTTGCGTTTTGTAAAACTATCTTACTAAGCACTTATGCAAAGCCTCGT
>JALOMS010000180.1 GCA_025455345.1 Thermoflexibacter sp.
ATATTTTAATCGATAAACAATTACAAAAATGACCTTTCAATTAACTGAAGAACAATTGGCTGTCCAACAAGCCGCAAGAGAATTTGCTCGTACAGAACTATTACCTGGTGTCATAGAAAGAGATACTAATCAGACATTCCCCTCCGAACAAGTCAGAAAAATGGGAGAGCTTGGATTGATGGGAATGATGGTTTCCCCGGAGTATGGCGGTGGTGGCATGGACACTGTGAGCTATGTATTGGCAATGGAAGAAATCTCCAAAATAGATGCTTCTGCGTCTGTTTGTATGTCTGTAAATAATTCCTTAGTATGCTGGGGATTAGAAAACTATGGCACAGAGGAACAAAAGCAGAAATATCTCACTCGCTTGGCTAAAGGAGAAGTAATAGGTGCATTTTGTTTGTCAGAACCAGAAGCGGGCAGTGATGCTACTTCCCAACGCACGACTGCGGTGGATATGGGTGATTATTACCTACTTAATGGCACTAAAAATTGGATTACGAATGGAAAGTCTGCTTCTGTTTATCTGGTCATGGCGCAGACTCACCCTGAAAAAAAGCATAAAGGAATTAATTGTTTGATAGTAGAAAGAGACATGGAAGGCTTTGTGGTAGGCAAAAAAGAAGACAAATTAGGAATTAGAGGGTCTGATACTCATTCTTTGATGTTTACAGATGTCAAAGTCCCCAAAGCAAATCGCATAGGAGATGACGGATTTGGTTTTACTTTTGCGATGAGTACACTTAATGGCGGTAGAATAGGCATAGCCGCACAAGCATTAGGCATAGCGGCTGGTGCTTACGAACTTGCACTCAAATATTCTAAAGAACGCAAGGCTTTTGGGCAAGAAATATACAAGCATCAAGGCATAGCTTTTAAATTGGCTGAAATGGCAACCAAAATAGAGGCGGCAAGACTGATGTGCCTCAAAGCGGCTTACCTCAAAGACCAACATGAGGATTTTGCTTTACAAGCCGCTATGGCAAAACTATTTGCTTCTGAAGTGGCTATGGCTGTTACTATCGAGGCAGTACAAATACATGGAGGCTATGGATATGTCAAAGAGTTTCATGTAGAAAGACTCATGCGCGATGCCAAAATTACGCAAATCTATGAGGGAACTTCTGAAATTCAAAAAATGGTCATTTCCAGAACAATAACCAAAGATTAAGAAAGAAAAACTCCAAAAAAGTCATTGCAAATAAGTAACAAAGTACCTCAATGTAGTATAGGGGATATTCTGTGAATTACCTATCCTACATTGTTTGGCGTGGGTTTTTATAAGCTGTCTTCCCTGCGATAGATAAATAGGTCATTGTCTTGTATCACTTCCTTGTCAAATAGGATGCCCTTGACTTGAGGAGCTTTAATACCCTTGCCAAAGCACTGATAAGAGCGAAATTGGCGAATCTCGTCCCAACAATCATTCTCTAACAAAGAGTTTATCAATGTGCTTCCGCCCTCGACCAATACCGATTGGATACGATTAGCATACAGATTCTCTAATACCTGAGCAATAAAGTTACCCTCTTTGATTTTGATATATTCCAAATTTGGGCTAATGTCATCTTTGATAAGATTATAACAAATAGTAGGTTGTTGTCTATCAAAAAGAGCCAAATTAGGTGGTAGGCGTAAGTTTTTGTCTATGATGATACGCACAGGATTTCTTCCTGTCCAATCTCTGACATTGAGTTGGGGATTGTCGTATAGTCCCGTATTTGTTCCTACCATGACCGCATCTTCCTCGCTTCTCCACTTATGTACAAGCCTCCTCGCCAGACTATTGCTAATCCATTTCGAGTCGTGATTTTCCTTAGCGATGTAGCTATCAGCAGTCTCTGCCCACTTCAAAATCATATAAGGACGCATGCGATTCATAAAAGTAAAAAATCGCTTATTTAAGTTTTTTCCTTCCTTTTCCATTACTCCGACCCTTACCTCTATTCCTGCGTTTTTCAGTTTCTGAATACCTTTCCCCGCTACTAAGGGATTATTATCCAAATTGGCAACTACTACTCTTTTGATTTGGTGTCTGATAATAAAATCCGCACAAGGAGGCGTTTTGCCAAAATGCGAACAAGGCTCTAAGTTTACATAAAGTGTGGATTCTGGAAGCAAATCTTTATTTTTTACAGCATTGATAGCGTTTACTTCTGCATGAGCCTCTCCATAGCGTTCGTGATAACCTTCGCCAATGATTTGGTCTTTATGAATAATTACACACCCTACCATAGGATTAGGACTCACTTTCCCTCTACCATTTAAAGCAAGTTCCATGGCTCGGTTCATGTAAAAAATATCTCTATCTTCTGTCATCATTATTCAAATACACTTTGAGCTTGTTCTTTCAAATTATACAAAGACATCATTACCTCGCCATACGCACCTGCCGAGCGCACAGCAATCAAATCTCCCCTTTGAGTTATTGGCAGACTTACCTCTTTACCAAAAAAATCAGCAGATTCGCATATCGGTCCTACTACATCATAAATAGCTGTTTCAGAAGAAGTTGCCGTAATATTTTCAATCTTATGGTACGCTTGATAGAGCGCGGGACGAATCAAAACATTCATGCCCGCATCAAGAATAGCAAATTGTTTATTACTACCTTTTTTAACATACAAAACCTTACTAATCAAAGAACCACACTGGGCGACAATAGAACGACCCAACTCAAAATGTACTCTTTGCGAAGGTTTGACTTTCAGGTATTGATTAAAAATACTAAAATAATTATCAAAATCTGGAATAGCTTCTCTATCAGGCTCTTGGTAGTTTATGCCTAAGCCACCGCCCACATTGATTTCTGTTAGGCGAATATTTTGGGCAGTAAACCATTCTTGGATTTCATTTACCCTGAAGCATAAATTCTTAAAATTGTCCAAATCTCTGATTTGCGAACCAATATGAAAATGAATCCCAATCAGTTTGATGTATCCACAGTGTTTGATAATCTCTAATATCTCATTGAGTTCTGCCATATTAATCCCAAACTTATTCTCTTCTTTGCCCGTAGCAATATATTTGTGCGTATTTGCTTCTACATTGGGGTTGATACGAATGGCAATAGAAGCAATTTTATTCATTTTACTCGCTAACTCATTGATGACCTGTATCTCTTGTATAGATTCACAATTGAAACAAAAAATATCTTTTTCCAAAGCATTTATTATCTCTTTATCAGATTTTCCTACCCCCGCAAATACGACATGACTTGCATCAAATCCTGTGGATAGAGCCTTTAAAACCTCATTCCCACTCACACAGTCCGCACCCAAGCCATAGCCACTGATGATTTTTAGGATTTGGTCATTGCTATTGGCTTTGAGGGCATAATGCACATGAAATCTATATTTGTCTGCCAATTCTTTTACCTTACTCAAGGTACGGTGAAGCAAGTCTGTATGATAGTAATAAAAAGGAGTTTCTATGCTTTTAAGTTTTTCAATGATTTGATTGTCAAACATATATGAGTATTTTGATTTACGATATTAAAAATGTTTCGATATTTTTATACAAATATGACTTTTTTAAAAGTATTTATCAAAATAAAGCCTTTCCTTTAAGCATTTTTTAAAAAAATGACAATATTTGTAATGAAATATAAATACTATTCTTTAACTCGTATTTCTAAACTATTCACTAACCACAAAGTAAATTTGAAATGAAAAAATTTAAGGTTGCCGTAGCGGGAACGGGGTTTATCGGTCCTGCACATATTGAGGCTTTGCGAAGACTCCCTGATGTAGATGTAATAGGATTGACAGATGTAACACCTGAAATCGCCAAGCAAAAAGCAGAACAGCTTGGGGTAGAAAAAGCATACGCCAATTATGATGAATTACTCAAAGACGATATAGATTGTGTGCATATCTGTACGCCTAATTTCCTTCATTATGAAATGGCAAAAAAAGCATTGGAAGCGGGTAGAAATGTAGTTTGTGAAAAGCCACTTTCCATGACTATCAAAGAAGCAGAAGACTTAGTCGCTATTGCAGAGAAAACAGGACTTGTCAATGCTATTCACTTTAATCTGCGCTATTATCCCCTTATCCGTCAGATGAGAACGATGAGAGAAAAAGGCGATTTGGGAGATGTATATTCTGTAATGGGTTCTTACTTACAAGATTGGCTGTATTATGACACAGATTACAATTGGCGATTAGAACCAGATAAGTCAGGAGACTCAAGAGCAATCGCAGATATAGGCTCGCACTTGATTGATTTGGTGGAGTACATTACAGGGCTGGAGATTGTAGAAGTATTGGCAGATTTCAATACGATTCATAAAACCCGCAAAAAACCACTTAAGCCCATAGAAACATATTCGGGCAAAATGCTCCAAGCAGAAGATTATGCGAGCGTGCCTATCAATACTGAAGATTACGCAACTGTTCTTTTGAGATTTAGCAACGGAAACAAAGGGGTAGTAACTGTAAGCCAAGTAGCGGCTGGTCGCAAAAATAGGGCAAATTTGGAGATTGCAGGGAGTAAACAAACCTTTGCATGGTGTTCTGAAATGCCGAATGAGATGTGGATAGGCAAGAGAGAAACTTACAATGGGGTACTGATGCGCGACCCTTCGCTACTATACCAAGAAAGTAGGGAATTGATTTCTTTCCCTGGCGGACATAATGAGGGCTTTCCTGATACTTCCAAACAACTGTTTAAAGAAGTATATAAAGCTATCAAAGAAGGCAAACAGCCTGCCCAACCTCTTTTCCCAACTTTCAAAGATGGACTTAGAGAAATGGTACTTTGCGAAAGAATAGTAGAAAGCAATAAAAAACAGGCTTGGGTCAAGGTCTAAGCAAAAAACAAGGAAATATTACTTTGAGAAATACAAATGCCAAGGCGTGTCTATCAAAATGACATAAGTCTTGGCATAAGTGTTTATTCATTAGGCAGTTAATAAAATAAAAAAACATGATACTTTCAAGAAAAGTACCATGTTCCAAATCAACAAATTAAACAAAAATCAAAATTTCAAAACTTTATGATAGCAAAGGTAAACAATTCTTTACAAATTGTTTAATTTTTTGTTACAAAAAAATTTTCAATTTTCAGCATGACTATACTTTACTTTCTATTTTTGACTTTCAAAGAAAAAATTATCTTTGTAGCAGAAATATTAAAAATTTTGAAAAATACCACTTATATACTCATTTTTTTGCTTTTACTTTCTGCCTGTTCAGGGACTAAATACTTGACAGACAATCAGTATTTTTTAGAAGCCCAAGCCATTAAAGGCAATAAGGTCATCGCTATTGAGGAGTTAGAACCTTTCTTTAGGCAAAAACCTAATCGCAAGATACCTTTGCTTGGAGAGCCGTATGTGGTTGCTTATTATTGGGGAAAAAAAAGTTATGACAAAAAAATAAATATTTGGCAAAAAGAATTGGACTCATTGCAATCGGAGTATTCTCAAATGATTGCCCGTAGAGATTCTATGGAATTAGAAACAAGTGAGGTAGATGATAATAAGCAATATGAAAAATTAAGGGCAAAAAAGGAAAAGAAACTTAACAATTGGAAGGAAAAAGTAGAAAAAGGCAATTGGCTGATGAGTTCTGTGGGCGATGCGCCTACTTTTTTTGATAGTGCAGTTATGGTCAAAACAGCTTCTCAAATGCAACTTTTCTTGAAACAAAAAGGTTTTTTCAACTCCAAAGTAAAGCCTTCTTATGTGATAAAAAATCAAAGAGCAACGATTACCTACCTCATCGAGGAGAATAAACCAAGAATTATTGGGCGTTTTGTCTTGGCTTCAGAAGATTCTACCCTGTTACTATTGGTCAAAAAAGATTCTGCGAATATTTTGGTAAGACAAGGAGAAAGGTTTGATGAAGGGAAACTTAGCCAAGAAAGAGACCGCCTCAGTAAAATACTTCAAAATCAAGGTTATATGTCCTTTAGCAAACAGTTTATCTATTTTGATGTAGATACAGTCAATGTGGGAAAGGATACTTTGGATATTCGTATGGTGGTTTTATCAGATGAAAACAAAAAGCCTCATACCCAATTCAAAATCGGTAAAGTCGATATGATTACAGATATAGGTACAGAGGTAGAGGAAATTGGTAATAGTGAAAGACAAAGAGAGGAATATCAGGGAATCAACTACTTAGCCTATAAACAAAAATATTCTAAAAAATTATTGAACTCTCGTATTCGAATCAGACCTAACGAACTTTATAGCCGTACTGATATAGAAGATACCCAAAGAGCCTTAGCAAGTTTAGATGTATTCAAATTTGTAAACGTAAAACCTGATACGGTTAATCATCAAGTTTTGACTACGATTTTTGCCAGCCCAGCACCTATCAATGATGTCAGTATGGAAACAGGACTGAATATGGTGCAAACCTTTCCTGGTCCCTTTGTTGGTGTTACGCTAAAAAATCGCAATACTTTTGGTGCGTGCGAAACTTTGGAATTAAGAGGACGATTTTCTTTAGAAGCCCAAGCAGGGGTAATAGGCACAGGTACAGGCTATGTAGGACAGGAAGCAAGTATCAATGCAACCATTAATTTTCCAAAACTACTATTCTTTGGTGAAAAATTTAATAATAGGGTAGGGGCTTACCTCCCAAGAACTAAACTATCCGCAGGTTATACGGATATAGACCGTCCAGAGTATAGCCGTACCAATTTCAGAACTACGCTCACCTATGATTGGACGAATAAGAAGAACTCAACCTTTTCTTTTAACCTGTTTGACGTTACGGTAGTAAACACAGAAAGAGTAACGGATGCCTTTGTCAAATATATGCTCAATATCGCTTCAGGGGGCAATACTTTGCTAAGAAGTTTTGACCGCTTATTTATTTCAAGTATTTCTTTTAATTATACTTTCTTTAAAAATAATAATTTCTATATCAGAGGCTTAGGCGAATTAGGTGGTACGACCCTAAACCTCCTCAACAGGCAGTTTTTCAAAGAAGGAGAGGTATTTGGACTGACGGCGTTTCGCTATATCAAAGCCAATGTAGAACTAAGACGCTATATTCCTTTACAAAAGAACAATGAAACCAATTTGGTGCTTAGGGCTAACTTCGGAGTGATTACTCCTTATGGAAAAATCGGTGGCAAGCCCAATACAATCCTTCCGTATGAAAAATATTTTTTCACGGGAGGGACTAATAGCATTCGCGCATGGCGACCAAGGCGACTGGGACCAGGAAGTTTTGCTCAAATAGATGAAAAGGGGAATCTATCAGACCTCATAGAACAGCCCGGGGAGCTTTTGTTAGAGATGAATATGGAACTGCGTAAAAAGCTTTTTGGCTTTGTGCATGGGGCATTTTTCATAGATGCGGGCAATACATGGATGCTCACCCAAAACTCTCGTCAAGGCTCACAGTTTTTGTTCAAAAGCTTTTGGAATGAAATAGCCGTAGGCACAGGTTTAGGATTGCGTTTTGATTTTTCTTTGGTCATTATGCGCTTTGATTTTGGGATTAAAGTATGGAATCCTGCTTTACCTCTGAGCCAGCGATTCGTACTCCCAAGATGGACACTTGACCAAACCACTTTTAATTTAGGCATTGGCTATCCTTTTTGATGATTTTTTACTAATTTTTATAAATTTGTCCTTTCAAAATACCCTATTTTTATCAGATTAGCACGAAATTTTCATAAAAATACAAGACTATCCCCTTACATTTATTGATTACTTTACTTTTACGTTCAAACATAAAACCATGAAAAAACGATTACTAACGGTTGCTTTATTGCTGGCTGTACAGGCGTCATCTGTTGGCACGCGACTTGATGACACATCTATTAGCACTGCCGTCGCACCGTGTCTCGGAGCTGGTATAGTGCATGCCCCCGTCAATGCGTCTGCACCGACGCAGTTAGCTTTGCTGATGTGTGCCGTTTCAGTTGCCATTAAGTTCGCTTGGTCGGTTGACCATGGTACGGTGAAGAGTCCATTTTCATCAGAAAGAATGAGGGCCTTACTTCCATCCTCAAATGTTACAAGGTGCATTGCTTCACCAGAATCATCATCAACACCAAAACCTTGCCTTGACTTACCATCCTGACCAGTATTTACACCTCCACCAACTCGCTCCCAGCCTTGTTTGTTGTTTACAAGTATGCCGGATACTTCATAGGGTCGCACTCCTACGTTGGGGTCAGCCAAATTTTCACCTACCAAAACCCTGTCAAATCCTTCCTCGTTCATAAAGATGATACCATTGGCATCATTTTTATATTTTTTGTACCA
>JALOMS010000181.1 GCA_025455345.1 Thermoflexibacter sp.
GTGCTTGTCATTCCCAGAGGCATAAAGATATGTTGGGACATAAAATTTTTGAAAGGCATACCAGACGCTCGTTCTACTATCAAAGCCAAAAGTGCATAACCCGTATTGCTATATCTATGCTGTTTGCCGGGGGTAAAATCAAGACGTAGTTTTTGAGCATTTTTTTCTAAAATTTCTAATAAACCCTCATTGGTCAATTCTTCTCTTTTGCCTATGTATTTAGCAAATAGCCAAGAGCGATTCAGATAGTCGGGCAAGCCCGAAGTATGATTGAGCAAGTGTTTGATTTTGATTCCTTTGTACTTAATTTTGGGGAAATATTTGGTAATATCGTCCTCATAACTTACCAATCCTTTTTCTGCTAAAATGAGGATTGCCATGGCTGTAAAGGGCTTGGAAACGGAAGCCAATTGCATGGTTGTATTTACCGTAAAAATCTGAGTAGTATCATACCAAGACCGACCGTATGCCTTCTTAAATAGGATATTACCACCTTCGGCAACTAACAATACGCCATTATAATGACCCGAACGATACATACTATCGACATAGAGTTGAATCATAGAGGTTTGAAAATCTTTCTTACAAAGTTCATAGAGATTTCTATCAAAAGTGCTATGAGTTTTTAATGAGGTTTCTCCCTTCAATAGCGCAAAAAATAGAGCTATGCCAATAGCTAAGTATTTCATAAAAGTAGATGATTTTGAGCGAATAAAAAATATAGCGAAATTATGAGTTTTATGCTTGTTAATGGAAAAAGAGGATTTTTAATGAAAATATACAATCAGTACCTTAAAAATACAGATTAAATGTTATTTCAAAAAGATTTTTGATATTTTTTTGAGGAGAAGGTAAGAAAAAAAGAAGAAATAGCGATATATTTTGTCAGGCTTACTGTAAGAAAAGTAAACCTGACAAGTAAAAAATATTAGTCTTCCTCGTTGATGTATGGGCTGAAGGAATATTCTGTATCATCGAGTTCTAATGTATCATTATTGAAATCATTGATAAAAGTTTCGATGATATCGGGAGTAATAGTTTCTACATTTAGACAAACATCTATCGCAACGCCCATTTCTACATTTTCATCTATATTGATAAACTCAACTACCCCAATCTCATTTCTTTGCTCTATTTCATCTGCTAATAAGTCCAAATAGTCCAACTGCTCAGGAGTGGCTTCCTCAATATTCTTTAGGTTAGGAAATTTCTCTTGTAAGAGAGTTTCCGCTGCTTCGTATAATTGTAATTCATACTCCGCACGTAAGGTATATAAGAAGGCATCATAGATAACTTCTTTTCCATCATTTTTTCCTACAAACAGGAAATAAGCACTTTGGTCATCACTTTCTTGGCTATCATTCATCACAAAAGGTCTTCCTACGTGTTCGGCGGCGATTTTGAGATTTTTGATGTTTTCTGGATTGTATCCTGGATTCATGATTTTAAAAATAAAATGATAATATTCTCGTTTTTCTATAAAAGACACTATTAAACTTGCAAATTAAAGAAGTATTTTGGACAAGATGCTTGCTGAAAAGAAAAATCATAAATTTTATTGACTATTTTATGTAAAAATAATCTCTATTTCTAACTTCACATCACATTTGAGCAAAAGGTACGTAACTTTGTATTAGACTCCTTATTTTGTACATGACACTAACAAGGAAAATCCTTTATGTAGATGACGAAACGGACAATTTGATAGTCTTTGAGTCCGCCTTTCGTTGGCATTTTCAAGTATTTACCGCTAATTCTGCGGAGATAGCTTTGCAAATACTTCAAGCAAATTCCGACATAGCATTGCTTATCGCTGATGAGCGTATGCCTGTAATGAGTGGACTAAATCTCATAGAGATAGTTTTAAAAGAATATCCTGATATTATTAATATTATATTGACAGGCTTTGGAGACCCACAGACTATTATCAAGGCTATCAATATGGGAGGAGTTTATCACTATGTTACAAAACCATGGAAGCAAGAGGAATTAAAAATTACGATAGAAAACGGATTAGAAACCTACCAACTAAAACAGCAAAATAAGCAACTGATTCATAATCTTACCAAAGCCAATAAAGATTTAGAACAATATGCTCATACGTTGGAAACGCGAGTCGAAGAACGCACCAAAGAAATAAGTATTTTGAAAGAGGAATTAGAACAAAAGATTCAGCAAAGAACAGCTAAACTTTCCAGTGCTTATATGACTCTATTGGACATGAACAAAGAATTGGACAATTACATCTATCGCGCCTCCCATGACATAGCGGGACCCTTAGCTCGATTTGCAGGCTTATGCAATATTGCGCTTATGGAAAATAAAGATGACAATATGCAATCTTATATCCAACTGCTCAAAGATGAGTCCGAAAACTTGCGATATGTCTTGACCAATCTTATCCGCGAAAATGAAATCAAGTATAAAAGACTTCATCTATTAACAATTGATTTCCAAAATCTTATCAAAGAAGTATTAGATGGAATGGTGAACCTGTCTGGTTTTAAAGAGGTCAATGTCATCTTACACATTAAGGAAGACCTGAACTTTGATAATGACCCCCAATTATTGCGATTTATCTTTTTTTATCTTATACACAATGCCATTCTTTATCGCATAGATGCTTTGTTGCGCCCACCGCAAATAGATATTTATATCCATGACGTACAAGAAGGTGTCCAAATCGTTTTCCAAGACAATGGGATTGGCATGAGCGAAGAAATCCAAGCCAAAGTATTTGACAGATTTTTCAGAGGTACACCAAAGTCTAAAGGAAACGGTATGGGGCTTTACCTTACAAAAGCCGCAGTTCATCAGCTCAATGGTACGATTACCGTAGAAAGTCAGTTGGATATAGGTACGAAATTTATTATTTTCCTTCCGTATGCCTAATTCCTCCCCAATTTCCTGATTTCATCTGCTACGAAACGAATCTGCTCTTCTGTTAGATGGGTGCTTGAGGGCAAGTACAAGCCATTTTCCCATATATTTTCTGCTACGGGACAGGAGATTTGCCTAAAACCTTTCCGTTTTTGCAAACAAGGTTGGATATTCATTGGACAGAAGAAAGTACGCGTATCTATGCCTGCACTTCTAAGTTTTTGTACCAACTCATCGCGACTTATGCCAAAATCAGCGTTCAATACGATTCCATACATCCAATAAACATTAGTTGCCCAATCTGCGGTATAAGGAAGTTGTAAACCCTTAATTCCAGCCAAATACTTATCGTATAAGCGCGCCATTTTAATTTTGTCTGCAATGATTCTATCCAATTTCCCAACTTGGACTAAACCCATTGCCGCCTGATAACCCGTCATACGAAAATTAAAGCCAGCCTCCTCGTGCCAGAAGCGAGGTTGGGTAAATGCCAAGTTACGAAGGAGTTTTAGTTTGTCTGCATATTCTTTATTATCAGTCAGTATCATACCGCCTTCGCCTGTGGTAATGAGCTTATTGGCATAAAAACTAAAGCAAGACATATCCCCAAAGCTACCAATGACTTTCCCTCTGCAAGTTGCTCCGTGAGCTTCTGCCGCATCTTCTATTACTATCAAATGATACTTTTCTGCTATTTGCATTAGTCTGTCCATATCCACAGGATGACCGTATAGATGCACAGGAATAATAGCTTTGGTCTTGGGAGTAATCAATGATTCTATCAAATCCAAATCCAAATTCCAAGTAAGTGGTTCGGAGTCAATGGGTACAGGAATTGCATTGTTGTGTATGACTGCCAAAGCAGTAGCAATATTGGTGCTGGCACTTACCAAGACCTCATCACCTTCGCCTACACCTGCGGCAGTAACTGCGATATGTAGCGCAGTAGAGCCACTGGTTACAGCTATGCCGTATTTGACACCACAATAGTCCGCAAAAGCCTGCTCAAAATTAGGAATATATTGACCAAAAGAGCCTGAGATTTCTCCTTTACGAAGGGCATCTACAACTGCCGCTATTTCGTCTTCCTCAATGATGGGTTCGAAAACAGGAATCATTAAAGTATTATAAAATGTTTAGAATCTATATACACAAACTTACTATTACAAATAGACAAAACCAATAGCTATCTAAAAATAAGTGATTCTTTTCAATAGCTACCTCTAAACTTTCTAACAAACCATTCTACAGAAACTAAGCCTAACAACAAGAAAAAGAGCCATTTGAGGTGGATTAGCTCGCTTACCTCTTCGCTACTGTGAATAATACTTTGTGCTTTGAGCGTTTGTAGTCTGTCTTTGAGTTCTTGAATATTATTACTTTTTACAAAAATACCACCTGTTTGCTTAGATAATTGGCGAAGTAAATTGAAATCCGCAGTAGTATTAAGAGCCTCCATTTGTAACTCTTTGATGGTAAATTCGCCTGTTACATTTTCTTGCTTGCCATCAATAATCGTACTTGCTTTGAACTGGTAAATACCTTGGGCAAGTCCATTGATTTTATACTTAAATCCTTCAGAAGCGTTGGTATAAGTATAAGCAGTACGCTTGCCTCTCTCATCTGTAAGTTGCAAATCTATTTTTTGACCAAATATTTTTTCATAAATATCATTATATGCCTCCGTTTCAAAAAGCACGCTCTCCGAACTGAGATATTCGGTAGCGGTGGTATTTACCCTAAATTTGCGTTTGTCCTCTTTGGCAGATACATATTGAACCAATTTTGGGAAAAACTCATCGAAAGCCTCTTGATTTTCATTTTTAGCATATTCTTGTAATCTCCACTGCCACAAGCCTTCTCCTATGATGATAGCTGTTTTTTTGCTATTATTATCATTGACCACGATGAGTGGCTTTTCCGTTACGAGGCTACCAACTCTTTGGTAAAGAATAGCCTCTGTATTAGCGGCAAGGCGATAGTTGCCAAAAGGCACAGTAATCGGTGGATAGCGACCAATAACAGATTTTTTTTCAGCATCAAAATTAAACCTATTAAAACTATTGCTAAAAGAAGGAGTAACTTTATCGGTTTGGAAACCGCTTGCTAAAATGGTTAGCCCAAGCTGTAAATTATTGAAATTCTGTAAATTAGTTTCGCTCCCAATGATAAAAATAGAAGGTGTATTTTTGGCTATCATTTCTTTGAGCAGGTTATTTGCAATGACTCCTTTTTTAGATGGCATTTGGTGAAAGATAATCAAGTCGTATTTTTCATTCTTTTTTAGTTGCTCGGCAGGCATGAGGTCTGGGATAAAAACATCAATCTGATAATTTTCATTTTTTTCTATGGCAGTGCGAATCGCTTTGACATCAGGGTGAGGCGCAGAAGCAAGTAATAATATTTTCTCTTTGCTGTCTAAAATATCTATGTAGATGTGTTTGTTGTTGTTGCGCGTAGTAAATTCTCCACCAAGAGATTTGAGTTCGACCACATAATGATTAATTCCTTTATCTTTGGCATCAATCAAAAATTGTATTTGTTGTAAATCATTATCTTTTGTAAAATTGATAGTTTTGGTTTCTATAATAGTACCATTTTGAGATAAAACCACCGTCGTCTGCCTACCAAGAAAACCTGCATTATTTATCTCTGCGACGATAGGAAACTTATTGCCAAGATAAGCAATTTTGTTGTGATAAACAGCCTTGAGGCTTAGGTCGCTTTGTGGAATAGTATCTCCAATCCCGATGGTATGTATATTCATATTATAATTGGTGTAGGTAGGAGATACACCTTGATTGTAAATGCCATCGGAGACCAATATTACTCCAGCCAAATTTTTATTCTCATAGTTACTTTGTACCGTAGAAAGCAAATTCCCCAAATTAGTAGTAGGATGGTCAAACTTTACTTCATAAGGTGTATTGAGTTCGCTACCTGCCTCGCTCAGGGTCTGTATAGCTATATCAAATTCTTGTGTTTTCAAGGCATCTCCTATTGATGCCAGATTTTGTTTCAAAGCGTTTATTGCGGTTGTATCATTGGTGAGAGGGAGAGATTGGGAATTGTCCAATGCAATTACATAAATGGGTTTTTCAAAATAGTTTTTAATCAAGCGAATAAAAGGATTCAGCAATAAAAAACATATCAAACAAACCAATAAAAAGCGTAAACCCGCCAAAATACGATTTAGCCACTTGCTCCAAGGAGCATCTTTGGTATAAAGTAAAATAGTATATGCTAAACCCACTAATACGCACAAAATAAGGAAATAAGGAGAATACTCCGTAAATAGATTGGTCATTGAGTTTGAAGTTTTTATTTTATGTAATAAACAAACATACGAAATTTACCGTGATTGTTGATGTAAAATCAAAAATTTTGTTCTAAATGATAATCTATGCAGCGTGCCACTCATCAACTTTTCCACAAACCTATTTACGCACAAGCACGAGAGATTTTGGGCGAAGTTAGGATTGTCAAGTTCCTAATACTTGATTATGAAATGAACCCTAAAAAGAATATAGAGAACTCAAAAATCTTTAAACCTTTTTTATTAAATTTACAGTTCTAAAAGCAAGAGGTGAATGTTTTAAAAAGATTTTTCTTAAATTTACATAGATGAAACAGAAAAATACCATATCAAAAACTTTTGAAAAGTGGAAAATAGGCGAACTGCACCACACTTTTGGCTTGCAAAGGCACAATGAGGGTTTTGAGCCGTTGGACTCTTGGCTCGCTTCAAAAAGTACCTTTGACAGCATAGAAGAAAAAACACTTCGCAAACTTGCCAAAGAGCTAAGTATCAATGCCATCTTATGGAATGAAGACGAACTAAAATTTATGTTCATCAGTCAATTAATTGCCGTAGCAGACTTGCAAACTGCTCATGCCAAGATATTTACACAAAGACATATTTCCGCAGAAGTGAATGGAATCAAACTGAATGGCATTGTAGATTTTGTAATTGCAGATGGCATTGACGAGCCAGAACAACCATTTTTCTTTTTGCATGAGTACAAACAAGAAAAAAAGAGTGCCAATGACCCGCTTGCCCAACTTTTGGCAGAAATGTTGGTCGCACAGGCGCACAATGGCAATGAAGAACCGCTTTACGGTTGCTACGTCATGGGTAGATTTTGGTTTTTTATTGTTTTGCAAGGCGATGAATATGCGGTAAGCAATGCCTTCAATGCTTCTGATGAAGATGTTTTCCAGATTGTGAGCATTTTAAAGGCAGTGAGAATAAAGATAGAAAAGTGGGCAGGGAAGGAGAAATGAGTAAGACTTCACTCGTCTGTACCTATCACATCACCAGCATTTTTTGCGCTTCCTCTCACTTTATGCAACAAATCAGAGTCTATGATTTTATAATTTTTCGCTTTCCAATAGGTGCTGTCGTATTTTTGGGAGTATTTCTCTAAGGATTTCTTCTCCTCTGTTTTGTATGTATCTTTCAAATCAAAAGTCGCAGGATTGTACTCTTGTATATCTGATATGGTAAGTTCTGAAAACAAATCTAATGCTACCGTATTTTTTTTCACTGTTCTTTTCTCTGTCTGTTCAGCAAAAATGTAAGATAAGACCCATTTTCCTTTGTACGGACGGTAGAAAGTTCTTGTGTGAGTAGCTGTAATTTCAATTTTAGTCTTTCCGTCCCTGAACTTGATAGGAGTGAGGAGTGTAGTTTCCATATAGATAATCGCATAACTTTCTGTATCAATAAAGACCTTGCCACTCCACCTTTCTTTTGCCTTTTCCAAATCTTCAAAGCTAATTTCATAAACTTCTCTGCCATTATACCAAGTAAGATTTTTGAACTCAATATTTAACTTTTTTAAGATTTTTTTATGGAGCGCAAATTGCCTTGAAAGTACATAATCACACTGCAACGAGTTATATACCCCATGTGTTATTTTGAAGTCAATCCTTGACTTTTTGTTAAAATCAATGTACAAAGACTCATCTATATTCACCAAATCCGCATATACACTGGGACCATATCCTCTGTAACTTAAATATCCCTGCTTATAAATTCCCAAAATACTTTCTACAAAATAAAACAAACTATCATCTTCTATGGCAGATTCCCTGTAAAATCCCCGCAAAACCTTGGGTCTTTGGTAATAATTTTTATCAATATTTTCTATCGCCTTCAAGAGAATATCCTTCGCTTTTCTTTCATTTACTACAAACTCGGGCAACTGCACAATTTTCTCTTTGAGTTCTATGAACAAGCCCGCAGAAGAAATTTTTGAAAGAGAATCTAAGGACAATACTTTATTTTCGTATCCAATATGAGAGATTTCCAAATGCGTATCTGATTGTTTTACAATAATTTGAAAAT
>JALOMS010000182.1 GCA_025455345.1 Thermoflexibacter sp.
GATTATGACGGAAAGGTATTTGGGGATTTGGTCATGGAAAACGTAGGCATACTCAAAGGTGGACTTATGTTTATTTTTGATAATGAATACCTTCATTCTGAGGTATTTGTTTCCTACAAAGAGCTTGAGCCTATCCTTGCTCCTCATAGTCCATTAGAAGTTTTATGGCACTAATGCTTAATAGCTTGTGGGGGAGGAGATTCCTGATGATGCGGTAGTTTAGTAAGTTTTGATTCTACATTGGGTTCTTCTTTGACGGATACATAAAGGTTAATTCTCTGACGAACTTCGGAAAGAGACAAATCTATGGCAATTTCTCCATTTTGTATGACAGAAACTTGACCTGTTTGTTCTGAAACAACAATGACGATAACCTCTGTAATTTCTGAAATACCCATGCCTGCCCTATGTCTCAAACCCATATTTGCGGGCAGAGATGGATTTTGGGAAACGGGCATGATACACCTTGCCGCTTTGATTCTGCCTTCTACAATCAGCACTGCTCCATCATGCAGAGGACTTTCTTTATTAAAAATCGCTAATAACAATCTTTTTGATATTTCGGCATCCAACAAATCTCCAGTATCAGCGTAAGTAGCAAGGTCTGAATGTTTGGAAATCACGATAAGACCGCCAATATAATCATCAGACAATACCTTTATTGCGTCAATAATTGGCGTAATTTTTAGATTGGCTTCCTTATTATCTTTTGACCAATTTAAGAACCCAATTCCCTGAAAATCAGCAGATTTTCCTAAAAAAAGTAAAAAATTTCTAATTTCCTGTTGGAAAAGAACCAAGGCGGCTAAGACTCCCACTCCCATAAATTGGTCTAAAATAGCAGAAAGAAGTTTCATTTGGGTAGCATGGACAACCAGAAACATCAAGTATAAAACCAAGAAACCTATAAAGATTTTTAAAGCTACTGTCCCTCTGACCAGTTTGTACAATTGAAAAAATAATACACTCACTAAGGCAATATCTATTACATCTACCCAAGTTATTTCTAAAAATCCGATATGAAATAGGAGAGGCAAATTTTATTTGATTTGATTAAAAGACTTTTTTGTATTTCAAAGATAACAAAATCATACCAAACTTAAACGTGTATTTTTACCTTTATTATTGCTTTTTAAGAATAATTAACTGACAACTTATTCATATTCAATACAACAACCCTTAATTTTGTCATATTAATCAATTAATCAATCCTCATGCTCTTTACCAAAATAGATAAACTTGTTTCCAAAGCCTTCATTCCTACTTTTTTCCTTACCTTTTTTGTGGTACTGTTTATCTTATTTACAGTATTTATTTCTCAATATTTAGAGGATTTGGTGGGCAAGGATTTGGGAGTAGAAGTTTATCTAAGGGTATTTTTTTACTTTGCGCTTACGCTTACTCCTATGACCTTTCCTTTGGCTACACTTTTGGCATCTTTAATGTGTTTTGGGAATTTGGGTGAGCATAGCGAGCTTACCGCCATCAAAGGAGCAGGAATTTCTCTCCCACGTATCCTATTTCCCGTAGGAATCTATGCTATTTTGATTGCCATTGGAGCTTTCCTCTCTAACAACTACGTAGCTCCTGAAGCTAACCTAAGAGCTTATAGCCTTATTTATGACATTAGACAAAAAAAACCCGCTTTGGAGTTCAAAGAAGGCGGCTTTTATAATGATTTGCCTGATTATCGTATTCGCATAGAGAAGAAAGACCGCGATGGTGGGAATGGCATTTATGGAGTGATGATTTATGACCACTCTACGCGTAGGGGCAATACAGACTTAATCATAGCAGATACAGGAAAAATGTATAATATCTTGGATAACAACTACTTAGTAATGGAGTTACAAAATGGACATCGTTTTTCCGAGCCTGCTTCAGACAATACCTACAAACGAGAATTCGTAAGAGATAACTTCAAAAAAGCAAAATTTGTCTTTTCCTTAGAGGCTCTTGGCATGAATCGCACACCAGAAGAATTATTCAAATCGCATAGGGTGATGATGACCATGTCCGAGTTGAGAGATGTAGCAGATTCTCTTGAAAATGAATCCGTCAAATATTTATCTACAACACCATATACTTCCAAACCTTACTATGATTATCAGTTTGGCTCAATTGCAAATGATAGCATCAAAAACGGGTTGGATACATTTCCTAAGCACTACACCTTATTCAAAAAAGTAATCAATCCAGAGGATATGTTTACATTTTATGACAAGGCAATCAATAAAACTCGTAATCTGAAGAATTTAATGACAGCCTCCAAAGAGAGGATTGAAACATTGAGTACGGATTCGCGTATTTATCGGATAGAAATGTACCAAAAAGTAACCTTCTCGGTGGCTTGTTTTATCATGTTTCTCATAGGTGCGCCTTTGGGTGCTATCATCAAGAAAGGTGGTTTTGGGATTCCTGTATTGGTGTCTATTGTATTCTTCATCTTGTTCTATGTACTTACAATTACAGGTCAAAAATATGCAAAAGAAGGAGTTACAGATGTTTTGTCTGGGACATGGATGGCAAACGGTGTATTGTTATTATTTGGCATTTTCTTTCTCCGACAGGCTTATTTTGACTCTCGCCTTTTTGATGCTGATGTTTACTATATCATTTTCCAAAAGCTGAAAGAAAAATATTGGAAGCCTTATTTTGCTAAAAAGCCTAAAATCCAAGTAGTAGAATAGTGATATTTTTTTAGTACACTCCACCCGAATGAATGACTAAAATCGTACTTGGGGCGTGGAAATATCCCTGTTTGATGAGGTCAAATATTCCATAAAATAGCTTTCCTGTATAAATAGGCTCTATGGGAATATCAAATTTTTTAGAAAAATTGACTATAAAATTATTTAACTCTAAATGCGTTTTGGCATATCCCCCAAAATGATAGTTGTGATTAATATGCCAATTCAAATAACTATTTTGCGTTATTATCCCCTGTTCGTAGGCTTGGTGCAATCGCTTTTCAATTTCCTTTTCTAAAAAATCTCCTTTTAAGACAGAAAAACCAATTTTCTGCACCTTTTCTGGCGCACCCACAATAAGCCCTGCAAGAGTGCCGCCCGTTCCACACGCACAACAGAGGTAGTCATATTTTTCCTCTATATTTTCTACAATTTCCTTTGTTCCTTTTATTGCCAAAGTATTCGTGCCTCCTTCAGGGATAAGGTAAAAATCTCCAAATTGCGCTCTCAATTGCTGTATTACCTCTGATTCACTTTTCTGTCTATAAGTAGCTCTATCTAAGTAACTTAAGGTCATTCCACACGCCTGAGCGTGTGCTAAAATTGGGTTTAGAGGGAGATGTGGCTCTCCTCTAATAATTCCTATCGTTTCCAACCCGCATAATTTCCCTGCTGATGCGGTTGCGTAGATATGATTGGAGAATGCCCCACCAAAGGTTAGTAGGCAATTTAGACCTTCTATTTTTGCTTGCGCTATGTTATATTTGAGCTTATACCATTTGTTCCCCTTAATATGTGAGTGTATTAGGTCTTCTCTTTTGACCAATAGTTTGACTTGATGCTTCTCCAGCATCTCATCTTTTAGTTCTTGTATAGGTGCATAAGTCAAAAAATCAATCATAATGTTATATTCTTAAGTTTGGCTTTTTTTGAGTTATCAAACTTTTTATTCATTCTTTAAAATATAATTCTTTATCTTTGAATATTTGTCTTAAAATAATAAATATCTTTAAAGGTAAAAAGATGTATAAAACACAATTAGTAGAAAAGCAAAAATTAGCGCAATAAATAATAGGTTGCTTTTCATTTTGCCACCAAATAAATAAATCAGAAAATATACAAAAATTGTAAAACATTTTAACTCGTTGGTAGATTTATTACCCAACATACAAATGTATATGCCTAAACATCTATTTATTACTTTAATACTCATATTGAGTTTTTATCATTCTCTTTTAGCTCAGCGAGCTGATATACCTAAGCTCAAGAAATTAGTTGAGAAAAGCACATCTTCCAAAGAAAAAGTAGATGCGCTCAATCGACTTTTTTTTATTTATATTTTTCTCAATAAAGATAGTGCTGTGTACTATCGCGACCAAGCTATGCGATTGGCTACCCAAATCAAATATACCAAAGGTGTAGCTTATACCCAAGCCAATGAAGGCGTCATGCAAAAATTAGCTGGGGATTACTCTGGAGCAATTAATAAGTACCTCAATAGCCTATATGTATTGGAAAGTCTTAAAGACGAGGAGGGTATCAGCCTGATTTACAATGAAATTGGCTTAGTCTGCGTTGACCAAGAACACTTCTCTTTAGCAAATGATTTTTTTGATAAGTCTCTTAAAATCAAATTTAGATTAAAAGATACCATAGAAATAGGCATGATTTACTATAATCTTGGAAATCTCAGACTTAAGCAAGCTCGCATCAATGAAGCCTTAGTTTATCACTACCAAGCCCTAAAAATTAGGCAAGAAATTCAAAGAGATACTTTTGGGATTGCTCACTCTTATCGCTGTATTGGAGAGGCTTATGTAGCCAAAGGCGAATTGGATAGTGCATGGACATACTGTCAAAAAAGTATAGTTATACTCAATAAGAAAAGAGATGCTTTTCTTTACAGTGAACTTTATTCTTTGCAAGGCAGTATATATCAGGCACAAAAGCAATATGCTCAAGCCTTAAGCTCCTATCAAATGGCTCTTGATTCAGCCACTAAGTTTTCCTTCCAACAGCAATTACAAAAAGTTTATAAAGGCATGTCCAAATGTTATTCAGACCTGAATCAACCAGAAAATGCGCGTACTTACCTCCAAAAATACATTACTCTGCACGATAGTCTTTCTTCTATCAATACATTAGAGAAAATCATCCGTATCAAATCTGATTATGAAATAGCAGTTAAAGAGAAGCAAATCTTAATGTTAGAAAATGATAAAATCATACAAGAGGAAAAGCTATACTATCGCAATATTCTTTTAATAGTTTTTATTGCTTTTATTATTGTATTTTCCATACTTCTTTACTTAATACTTTTGTTCAATCAAAGATATAAGAAAACAAATGAGCTACTTCAGGAAAAAAACAAACAAGTCCTTGCCCAAAAAGAAGAAATGGAGAGTCAGAGAGATAATTTCTTGAAAGCCAATGAAAATATTAAACTCCAAAACGAACAAATCAAGCAACAAAGGAATGACCTTAAAAACTTAGCCGAAAATATTGGCAATTTCAAAGATAGAGTCAAAAATCAAAGGGACGCACTACAAAAAGCATACGAAAAAATAAGTACGCATCGCCAACAAATCAAAACCCAAAGGAATGACTTGAAAAGACTCATAGAGACCATTACCGTTTATAAAGACAAAATAAAGGCACAGAAAGAAAAGCTTGCCTTTATGAACGAAGAAATCAAAACTTTAAATGATTTTTTGGAATTGAAAGTCCAAGAGCGCACCAATGAGCTAAGAGGAATGATAGATAGCCTTTCTAAACAAAATCAAGATTTAGAGCAGTTTTCTTATATTATTTCTCATAATCTCCGCGCTCCTGTCGCTCGTATTATGGGACTGATTAATATTTTTGATAAAGAAAATCAGAAAATAGATTTTAACCTGCAAATCTTAGCACACTTGGGAAAGGCTTCCGAAGATTTGGATACGATTATTCGGGATTTGACAGAAGTAATCTCTATCAGGAATAACATCAATATGATTACCGAAAAAATAAATCTGGAAACTCTTGCCTCAGAAACCTGTACTTATCTGGAAGAAGAAATCCAAAAATCTAACGCCCATATCCAAACACACTTTGATGTCATTAATATTTACTCTGTCAGAAGTTATGTACAAAGCATCATTCACAACTTGCTTGCTAATGCTATCAAATACCGCTCTAACCAAAGAGAGTTACATATCAAAATGAAAACAGAATATATGGATAGTTATGTCTGTTTTTCTATCAGAGATAATGGCTTAGGAATAGACTTAAGCTCTACCAATGAATATAAAATATTCGGTCTTTACCAACGCCTACACGGTCATGTCGAAGGCAAAGGCATGGGGCTTTTCCTCGTCAAAACACAAATAGAAGCCCTCAATGGACGGGTAGAAGTAGAAAGCAAACTTCATGAAGGCACAGTCTTTAGGGTTTATTTCCCAATCAAAGACGCTAAAGATGTCTAAGTCTTAAAAACCTATTTTCCTTATTTTCTTTGATATTCATAAGGGCAATAGCTACTTTAAAATTTTTAATAACTTTATTGAATATTACCTTTGTTTTGAGAAAGAGTTTTACGAAACTTGTATTATCAAATTCTCTTACAAAGAAGCATTTAGAAAATAACGAATAAAGATTATAATCACACAACTATCCATGAGATACACGCCAATCAATAACCAACTCTTTGTCCAAAACCGCCAAAATCTGGCAAAAATGCTCAAGACTGGACATATTGCCGTTTTGAACTCTAATGACATCATGCCCACAAGCGCAGATGGCACCATGCCCTTCAAACAACAAAGCGACATTTTTTACCTTTCTGGCATAGACCAAGAGGAAAGTATTTTGGTTATTTTTCCTGATGCCAAAGAAGAAAAACACAAAGAAATAATATTTTTAAGAGAAACCAATGAGCATATAGCGATTTGGGAAGGACATAAATACACCAAAGAAGAAGCTATACAGACCTCTGGTATCCAAACAGTCTATTGGCTCTCCCAATTCAAATCTATTTTTTACCAACTTACCTGTGATTGTGAAGGAATTTACCTCAATCACAACGAACATCTTAGAGCGGTCATCGAAGTAGAAACCAGAGATATGCGTTTTATCCAATGGGTCAAAGACTCTTTTCCCCTTCATCGCTTAGAACGCTTGCAACCCCTGATGCATCACTTAAGAGCGATTAAGTCAGCAATAGAAATTGCTCTTATCAGCAAAGCTTGTGAGATTACAGAAAAAGGGTTTCGCCGACTTCTTAATTTTGTGAAACCCAATGTAATGGAATATGAAATAGAAGCGGAACTGATTCACGAATTTGTCCGTAATGGTTCTAAAGGATTTGCTTATACTCCTATCATAGCTTCTGGTAAAAATTCTTGTGTATTGCACTATATAGAAAATGATAAGCCATGTAAGGCGGGGGATTTGTTGCTACTCGATGTTGCGGCTGAATATGCGAACTACGCCTCTGACTTGACCAGAACTATTCCTGTAAGCGGAAGATTTACTGAGCGTCAAAAACAAGTATATAAAGCAGTATTGAGCGTGATGAAAACAGCTAAAAGTATGCTGGTGGTTGGCAACAATTGGATTGATTATCACAAAGAAGTTGGCAAAGTGATGGAGGAAGAATTAATAGGTTTAGGCTTGTTAGATAGGCATGAGGTAAGCAAACAAGACCCAGAAAAACCGCTATACAAAAAATACTTCATGCACGGAACCTCCCATCACTTGGGCTTAGACGTACACGACTATGGAAACAAGTTTAGAACATTTGAAGCAGGTATGGTGTTTACTTGTGAACCGGGAATTTATATACCCGACGAGAACTTTGGCATAAGATTAGAGAATGATATTGTGATTACCCCTTCAGGCAATATAGATTTGATGGAGTCTATCCCAATAGAAATCGAAGAAATTGAGGATTTGATGAACCAATAGTTAAAAAAATTAATTATTATTTGCTCAAATCTCTTGCATATTTACTTATTTCGTAAATTACATTGTCTTTTTACAAATACAATTTTCCCCCTTGCAATGTTGGTAATGTATAAACCTTATTTATGAGGAAAAATTCTTTCATACTAATATTTTTTGTATCCGTCTGTATTATCTTAAAAATCAATCCTTTGGTTTTTGGTCAGAATCTTATTTCAGGCAAAGTAATGCTTGAGAATGGCAAGCCATTGAAAGATGTAACGGTCATCGTCGATGAAAATCGCCCCGTAATTACCAATACAGCAGGGATTTTTGGTGTAGATATCAAAGCAAGCAAGCCAACAAATGTCAAAGCAACTAAAAAGAATTTTAAACTAAAAAACTGGGATTTTGACAACGAAGAAAAAAAATTAAGAGTCCTTATGGAACCTCTTACCAACATTACAGGAGTTTTAAGGGATTCAGAAAAAAAACCTATTGCAGATGCACGTATAGTGCTTTCAAAAATTAATGCGAATAAGCCTGCACTTACCAATAAAAAAGGAGAGTTTAACATCACGATTCCAGAAGGCGTAGATGCTTCACAG
>JALOMS010000775.1 GCA_025455345.1 Thermoflexibacter sp.
AGCGTAAGGTTTGTGCCACCATAAGTGAAGCTACTTACATCTCCAATAGGTGCGCCAGAAGTTACTTGGGTAACTCCTCCTACTATAAAAGCAGGTGAATTATGTGCATTCTGCCCATTCTCTACAAATCCAGTTGCCCCATTATAGACCTCATCAAAAGTATAATTTACCCAGTTGCCTCTGCTTTTATTACACATATTTGCTCGTGCGTTTGCTATAGTTGGATTACCAACAAATGCTGGTGGCTCACTAACAAAATTGCCAATACGGACTTGGTCTATTTGACCATCAAAAAGAAAAATATTTCCTCCTGTATAAGTATTGCTGGCATCTAATTGGTCTGGACGCATTCCTATAAATACATCTGTAGTAGCATCACCTGTAGCTAACACAGCTTTGGTATCTCCCATGCCAACTTGTACGGTTGCCAAATTAACAGTAGTAGAGGGGGTAATCATGAGGTTAGATGTAGAAGTAGGGTTACAGGCCATTCCTGTTCCGCTTGGTGTAGTTATTAACACATTATTGCTTGAGGTAAGCGCAATACCATTTACAAAGAGTTCTACTGTTACACTATTTGTCATAGAAAAACTTTTAACTAAGGCTGAGATATGATACCAAACATTTACTTGTGGTGTAAAAGGAAAAGATATATCCCAAAACTTACCTGCATTTTCACTAACTAATGTGCAACTTGCCCCCCCTGCAAAATCATTGGTAGCGTCTCGGAAAGTAACAACTAACTGATTGGCAGGGATATTTAATTCTCCCATATTGCCACTCCACCAAATAGCTTTTTGAGTACGATAGGGTGGGGTACCAGGAGTAGCTGTAGCTGTATTTGCAATGTCTATCAAGAAAACTGATTTTGATTTTGTTACATCATCAAACTTGAACCAACCTTCCATGATTAAATTCTGTCCTCCTGTTTTGAGGTTTGGGTCTTGTCCTGTTGATTTTACATAACCCGTAGTCCCATTTAGCTCTATCGCACGACCAGAACCTTGTGCCAAAGCCTGTTGGGTAGCAAAATTAAATAGGATAAAAATGAATGTAATAAATAGGAATATCTTTTTCATAAAATTCTATTTTAGTTAGGTTTATAATAAACTGATTAAAAAATACCTGTATTTAATAGTTTGTTGATTTTTGATTAGAGTTATTTCATCACTAAAAAGTGAATAAATAATGCAAAAAAAGAAAGTTTAAAACAAGTAAGGTATTAGGAATTGTAATTTTCTTGCAAATTATATCATTTTTCATGGAAATTTAAAAAAATCAAACATAATTTGTATAAAGAAAGGATTTAAGCAATTCCTAAAGCCTGAGCAAGTGCGGGTTGTGTTTCTTGGAAAATGGAAGAAATTACCCTCACATATTCTTGTAATTGATTTTTATTGATTTGCTCTTCTTGATTATTTTTAAGTTTTGCATAAAACTCTGAGATAGTGCGATGAAGCAATGAAGCACCTATAGTTCCTGTGAGTCCTTTGATTGTATGAATACTACGCACTAATTCCTCTTTTTGCAAATCTTCTTGGATACTATCTTCCGCCTGCTTGATTAGCTCTGTCATATCTGCTACAAAAGAGTTAAATAATTGATTAATATAAGATTTATTATTCTTCGAGAGGCTTTTTATTTTTTCTAAAACAGCTACTTGAATAAGCTCTGATGGCACTTGGTCAGTAACTTCATTATTTTTAAAATCCTTGTTGGTATTTACCTCTGACCAATTTTCGTTGGGTTTGATTAGTTTATCAGTAAACCAATAACTCATTTTCTCATATAAATCATAAGGGTCTAATGGCTTTGCAAGGAAATCATCCATGCCTTGATTCAAGTACTCTTTGATGTCCTCTGCTATTGCATTAGCACTTAATCCTATAATGAGTGGTGTTTTAGACGATAATGCTTTAATGTGACGGCTTGCAGTAATGCCGTCCATAATAGGCATCCATATATCCATTAGTACCATATCAAAACTATGATTACGCACACTTTCTAACCCTTCTGCTCCATTATTTGCTAAACTTACCTCACAGCCTACTTCTTCTAACATGATTTTAGCGATTTCTTGATTCACTTTTTTATCTTCCACAATCAAAACGTGCAAATTTTTGAATTTCAAACTTGAAAGATTTATCTTTTTAAGTTGTCTATTATCTTTGATAACTTCATCTTCTGCGCCTTTCTTAATTGGTATTGTGAACCAAAAGGTGCTTCCTTGGTTTTCTATGCTATGTACGCCCATTTCTCCACTCCAAAGATGTACTAACTCTTTACAAATAGCCAATCCAAGTCCTGTACCTTCATGCTTTTCTCCTATATTATGGTCTATCTGATAGAAATGTTCAAAGATTAGTAGCTGATGCTGTTTGCTAATACCCTTTCCTGTGTCCACAATACTCATTTTTAGTAGGAAACTGTCTTCCTCGTATTGCTTGATGACTTCTGCATAGAATTTTACACTTCCTTTATCTGTAAACTTGATGGCATTGCCTATCAGATTGGTAAGAACTTGAGATAGCTTTGTTTCATCAGCAACAATGTATTTGGGGATATGGGAGTCTATATCGGAGAAAAAATATAATTCTTTTTGCATAAGTAAGGGCGCAAAAAGTTGTTTTAGATTTCTTATAAAGTATTGAAAATCAAATATATTTGTCTTTAGTTGTAATTTATTTGCTTCTAACTTCGATAAGGTGAGCAGGTCGTTCAGGATATTGAGTAAGTTACGACTACTTTCTTGGATTACTTTGATATAAATGCCTTGTTGGGGGGAAAGTTGGGTATTTAATAATAAATGA
>JALOMS010000776.1 GCA_025455345.1 Thermoflexibacter sp.
CCGCCAAATGTCTGCACCAAATAGGTTTCATCAAACCCTTTCTATTAATTTGGCGAGGGAAATCGCTTATGCTTTCAAAGGGCATGAGTGTCGGGTTTTTGCCGCACCCTTTGATGTGAAATTGGTTAAAAACCCACAAGGCAAAACAGATAAAGAGATTTACAGCATTGTGCAGCCTGATATTTGTGTGATTTGCGACAGAACGAAGTTAGACAAGCAAGGTTGTTTGGGTTCTCCTGATTGGATTATTGAAATTGTATCGGAAAGCACCGCAAAAACTGACGTGAAAGACAAATTTGATATATACGAAGAAAATGGTGTGCTTGAATATTGGATTGTCCGCCCGATAGAGAACAGTATAGAAAGGTTTTTTTTAGAAAATGAAAAGTATGTTTACAAAGGAACTTTTGTAAAAGAAGATGTGATTGCACCTATTTTATTTCCTGAATTGCTCATCAAGTTAGAGGAGATTTTTGAGGAATAGGTTTATTGCCTGAAAATGAGATAGATTAAATTTTTCCTATCATTTCAATACTCTAAGCACACTCCCAGTCATTTTTCTAATTCTTCTATACTTATTTTTTAGACTTGTTTAAGTGGCTGCCATCTATTGTTTTAGGGTATCTCTGCCAACCACCAAAAGCGCAGAAATTACCTTTGTTTTCATCATCTGCGCTTCTCACTTTTCCTGTTTCAAAATCAACTTACAGTGCGACATTTTCCTTTTCAAAACCAATTTTCAAGGGTAGTTTTAGGAACTGCCACCACTATGTTAATGACATTTTAATTGATATTACTCTGACATATTGTCGTTTTTTAACATTTAATAACAAAAATAAGACAGCATTACCTTTTTATCCTGCCAAAAAATTCTTTAAAAACTGATAAAAAGCATAAAAATTGATATGGCATATACTTTGCTCAAAAAATAAAAAAAAATTATTTTAATGAGTGAAATTAAACCTTTTAAAATTCTTTCAATTGATGGTGGTGGGATAAAGGGACTTTATTCAGCTATTATTTTACAACATCTCGAAGAAGAGTTTTGCATAAAACAAGGCAAAACTATTTCAGATTACTTCGATATGATTTGTGGAACATCAACAGGTGGCTTGATTGCCTTAGCTCTTTCTATCAAAACACCAGCAAGCCAAATTGCAAATTTTTATAAAAAAAGAGGAAGTAGTATTTTCCCTGATAATAGTTTTATTCACAAAATATGGAGAGGTTTTAAGCAAAAAGCATGGAGAGGTAAATATGAAAATAAAGTTTTAAGAAATGAGCTTGAAGCGATTTTAGGAGATAAAACAATGTCTGATGCTCATAACTTACTTTGTATTCCTTCTTTTAATCTCACGAAAAGTTCACCAACAGTTTGGAAATTCCCACATAAAGAAGGTAAATATACAAGAGATGGCAAAGTAAAAATGCTTGATGTTGCTCTATCAACCTCAGCAGCACCAACTTATTTTCCTATTCATGAAATTCACCCACATGGAAGATTCATAGATGGGGGAGTTTGGGCAAATAACCCTACACTTTGTGGAGTCCAAGAAGCAATAGAATTTTATATAAATCAACCATTACATACAGGAGAAATTCATTTTAATACTTTAAAAGTGCTTTCTATTTCTTCTGTAAATAAACCAAGTGCCGAAAGTTTCAGAGGAAGTTTAAATAAGTCATTTTTAGGTTGGAAAGACAAATTATTTAATCCATTTTTTGAAGGTCAGTCATTTTTTACTGATAGATTCATGACAAATGCTATTCCTAAAATTTACCCAAATTCAACTTATCACAGAATAACAAGTCCTAATCTTTCTAATCAACAATCAAATGACATTGATTTAGATAAGGCTAATGAAAAATCTATAAAACTTTTAGAAACATTAGGTAGTCAAGTTGGCTATGATTACCATTCAGCTAAACGCAATATCATAGAACCTTTTTTTCAACATTTAAAAACATATAAAACAATATAATACTATGGCAAACACAGACAGTTTATTCAAAGACTTCAATACAAAGATTACTTTGGATATTGACAAGAGAAAAAGTTTAATGAAATCTCGCAATTCATTAAGAGATAAAATCTTCTCAATGGATGTTGCAGTTAATCCAATTAAGAGAGAAAATGAAGAAGGAAATGAATTATTCTATTATGATATGGACTATGGAGTTTATTTTATTGGAGAAGAGGAACAAAAAGACCGTAAAAGTATCCAAACTTACCATAATTGGATAATGAATGCAGTAGAGGGACATACAAAAAGCCAAACAGATAAGAATACTTGTGTAAGAGTAAATTATGCTGATGGTCATAACATAGATTTTCCTATTTACTACAAAATTGGAGATAATAAACCAGAATTGGCACATAAGTCAAAAGGGTGGATAGAAAGTGACCCAAAAGAAATGATAGAATGGTTTGAGGAACAGACTAAAGGAAAACCGCAGCTAAAACGAATTGTAAGGTATTTAAAAGCATGGGCTGATTATCGTAAGTATTGTAATAAAAGTAAGAAAATGCCAAGTGGTTTAGTATTTACTGTTTTAGCAAGCGAAAAATATTGTGCAAACGACAGAGATGATATTGCTTTTAAAGATACTCTCATACTTATACAATCTAAACTAAAAGATAAGTTTGAATGTCATTGCCCTGCAACACCCAAAGATGAAATTTTAGCAAGTCGTTATAGTGAAGAAGATTATTTTATGAAACAATTAGATAATCTGATAGGAGATGCTAAAAAGGCAATTGAAGAAAAGAATCAACTCAAAGCAAGTGAACTATGGCAAAAACATTTTGGAGATAGATTTCTATTAGGGGAAGATAAAGAGGAAAAAAACTCAGCATTAAGTGGGCTTAAAGAAGTTGCAAGACCCAATAAACCCTACTGTCACTAAGAATATGTTTCATAATCAGTTAAGAGAGGTTTTAAATAACTATTCCAAATTATATCAGAAAGATATTGATGAAATCACCATCATAAAAGGTGGATTGGATATTATTGATAAATATGGTGAACCTTGGGATACTTATGAAATTGAAATATATCCTTCAAAGGAATTTCCAAAACGATTCCCTATACTATTTGAAGTAGGCAACAAAATTCCTAAAAATGCAGATTGGCACATAAATCCAGATGGTTCATGCTGTTTAACAGTTCCACCAAAAGAAATTATAGCTTGTAAGAATGGAATTTCTCTTTCGCAGTTTATAAAAAACTGGGTTATACCTTTTTTAGCAAATCAAACTCATAGAAGAATAGAAGGATATTACATTAATGGAGAATATGCACATGGAATATTAGGACTGTTAGAATATTATCAAGAAATTATGCTCACAAAAGATATAAAAAAAATAGTAGAGTTAATTTCTATGATTTTTAAGATTCGTAAACCTAAACAAACAAGCATTTGTTTCTGTGGTAGTAAAAATAAATTTAGAAAGTGCCATAGAGAGGCTTATGAAAAAATATTAATAATTGGGCGAGAACAAGTTATAAGTGATATTAGTAAAATTGTGAGTTATTTGGAAAAACAAAGTTCCTGATATTATTTTTCTAAAATATTATTTTAATATTGATAGTCAGTAGTTTACAATCATTTCTTAGAAACAAAGTACCAAACTTTCTAAAAAGATTGGTACTTTAATTTATAAATATTGAACCATAAATACACAATATCGAACTCCGAATGTCGAATACAGAATGTCGAATTAGTAGCCCAAGACACTTCCCAGCCATCTTTCTATTTCCTCTATGCTCATGCCTTTGCGCTCTGCGTATGCTGTTACTTGGTCTTTGCTAATTTTGCCTAAGCCGAAATACTTGGCGTGTGGGCTTGCGAAGTACCAGCCGCTTACCGAAGCCGTAGGGAACATAGCATAGCTTTCCGTAAGTTC
>JALOMS010000183.1 GCA_025455345.1 Thermoflexibacter sp.
GCCAGAGTTACAGATGTTTCTCTTTCTACCTTGAGGGTGATGTTTGTAGCAAGTGGAAAGAGGAATATTGCTCCGTTTTTAGGATTTTTTGAAGCAATGATATGGATAATCATGATTGGACAAATTATGAAAAACTTGGGGAATGTGATGACTTACTTTGGATATGCGGGTGGGTTTGCTACGGGAACATTTGTGGGTATGTATATAGAAAATAGATTGGCTTTGGGGAAGGTAATTGTACGAATTATTACCAAAAAGAATGCGGAAGAACTGATTCAAGTGATAACTAAATCCAAATTTGGATTTACTAATATCAAAGCGCAAGGCAAATATGGAGATGTAAATGTGATATTTTCTGTACTCAAACGCCAAGACCTTCCTGAATTTCTTGCGCTTATAGACCAATATCAACCCAATGCGTTTTATACCATTGAAAATGTGCGGTATGTGCGCGATTTGAAAAATATAATTGCATAAAATAAGGATTTATGAAGTGATATTAGTTTTACAATGCGTACTTATCTCTCTTTGATTGTGAGGGTTTTAGATTCTTGCTCCTAAAACCATTATATCATCTGTTTGCTTTTGTTCGGCTTCGTCCATCCATGCAGAAAGTGTATCTTCTAAGATTTGTTTTTGCTCTTTCATTGGCTGATGATGAATAGAAATCAGCAAATCTCTAAAGCGTTTGACCATAAATTTCTTCCCTTCTTTCCCCCCAAATTGGTCTTGATAGCCATCTGAAAATATATAAAAAGTAGTTGGTTGGGCAAGTGAAATTTCATGTTTGTTAAATGCAAAGTCAGTATTGGAGTGTTCGCCACCAATGGCAACTTTATCTCCTTTGATAGAAAAAAACTGTCCATTTTGGAAGTAGTATAGGGTGCTTTTTGCGCCCGCAAAAGTTAATGTTTGCTGGCTTTTATTGATGAGGCAAAGAGCCACGTCCATGCCATCTGTAAAAGTTTCTTCTTCTTTAAGTGCCAGAACTAATCCCTTGTGCATTTCTGCAAGAATGAGGTCGGCTTCTAATATTTTCTTATCGTCTATGATGTCTTTGAGCAAGGAATCGGCTATCATAGTCATCAATGCCCCAGGGACTCCATGCCCCGTACAGTCTATAGCCACAATGACCACAAACTCTACTTTTTTAAACGCAAAATATGAATGAAGCTGAGAAAACCAATAAAAATCACCACTCACAATATCTCTGGGTTTGTACAAAATGAAATTGTCAGGTAAAATAGCATCTATTTTTTCTTGGGGTGGTAACAAAGCGGATTGGATGCGTTTGGCATAGTTGATACTTTCTGTGATTGCTTCGTTTTTTGCCTGTATTTCTGTGTTTTTCTCGTCTAAAATATCTCTTTGGGTGGTTATTTCCTCATTTCTCAATAGTAATTCTTTATTTTTCAGCTCTATTTCTTGTTTTTGTTTTTCTAATAAGGCATTGGTTTTTTCTTTCTCCTTGATATTTCTCAATAGTAAAACTATAAAAGATAGACTTAACAAAGCTAATGCAGAGGCGGCAATGCCAATGATATAATTGCGTTTGATGGTAAGCTCTTGGATTTCTTGATTCTTTCGCAACATATCTATTTCAGTTTGTTTTCTATGGTCTTCGAGAGCGGCTTGCAGATTTGCTACCCGTTTATTGTTTTCCTCACTCATGATGGAGTCATTAATATTGGTAAATCGCAGGTGATAAGCATGGGCTTGTTGGAAATTATTTTTTGCGCCAAAGGCTTTGGAAAGTGTCAGGCAAGCATTTTTCATTACTTCTTTGTAATTAATAGACTCGCTGATTTTCAAGCAGTTGAGTGCAGAAGAAATCGCCAAATCATATTCTTTTTGTGTAAGATAAATCTCACTCAGATTGTCCAAAGAGGCAGAGATGCCATTTTTGCTTTGTGCCTCCGTATATAGCATAAGGGCTTGTTCTATGTAAATAAGTGCCTTGCTCAAATCCCCCTTTTCTTTATAATTTTTGGCGAGGCGATTGCTACCTGCAGCTACTCCATTTTTATCTCCGATTTCCTCGCGTATCTTTATGGCTTTGAGTTGGTAATTGATAGCCTTATCGTATTCTTTTTCTAATTCATACAGGTAACTGATACTTTGTAAACTAAATGCAACGCCCGCTTTATCATTGGCTTGGGTGTAAAATTCGTTAGATTTTTCAAAATAATACAGTGCCATTTTTTGATTTCCTTGTATGCGATAAATACTACCTATTGTTCCGTTTGCGTACCCCATTCCTTTCAAATCTTGTACTTTTTCTGCTATTTTCAATGCTTGTAAGTAATATTCCATGGCTTTGGCATAATTCCCTTGTACACTATATACAGCTCCTATGTTATTAATGGCACTGGCTATATTAGGATTGTCATTGATTTGTTTGAAAATAGTGAGAGATTTTTCATAATTGGTAAGCGCATTGGCGTAATCACTCTTGTAATAATACGCCGCTCCCAGCCGCAAAAAAGCTACGCCTTCCCCTTTTAGATATTTTTTTTGCTTTGCCAAGGCTAAAGCCCTTTGCACGATTTGTATTGCCGAATCGGGCAAAGAAGAGCGATACTGAAGACTAAGTTCGTTTAATGTATTGATTTTCAATGTGTCGTGTATGGGAGAGGCTAAGATACGGCGCAAACTATCTGATACCGCTTTGTTTTGGGCATAAAGCGGGCTATGAAGGTATAAAAGTAATATTAACAACGAGTATCTCAATTTTTCTATTTTTTGCGACAAATATAAGGGAAAATATTAATAGTAAAATAGTAGATAGTAGGTAGAAGATGGTAGAGAAGTAATTGAACAAAAATAAATGCACATTTGTCTGTTTCAATACACCGATTCAGACGAATGTGCTGTTTATCAATAATTTATACGTAATCAAAAATGATGGTACTCATTTTTCTAACACCTCAAAGGTATCTGACAAGTTTTTGACCTAAAACCAATCAATTGTCATTGTATAATTGCATTTGTGCGATTGTATATGGACATTTATAGTTTTTAACTGTATAAAGTCTAACTCGACGAGCGAGCGCGTGAACTACCAAAGAAACCACTGCTTGTGCTACGTGGGCGAGTAGTCATGGAGTTGCGAATAGAACTATTGGTCTGATAAGACTTGGCATAAGAATCTGGAGAATGATAAAAATGCGTAGGTGCTTGGTAGCTATGATGCCTCCCCAACATATTGCCTAATGCGCTGTAATACAGCAAGGTACTGAGATTTGACCCACCATTATGATATTGATAATGGTCATGGGTAGTATAATCCCCTTGGCGAGTGCTGGTATTAGCTCCTGTGGAGTTATCCCCTTGATTGAGTCTATAAGAGGGGTTATTGTTATAGGTCTTGTCGCTTAGAGATGAGGTATAAGGCGTAGAAGTTGTATCAGTTTGATTTTGAGCTATATGAGCCAATGTATCTGGTTTCTCTTGCGCCATCATTTTTTGAGCTTCTTCTATGGTTAGCACTTTGGTTGTACCATTGATGTAGCTAATATAAGCCTTAGATTCTTGGTTTTCATCACCTACATCTTCGTGAACTATTTGGAACTTATTGGGTTCTATTTCTTGAATATAGGTTTGTACACTTTTCGTATAGGCTATTTCATGTTCTTCTCCATCATCACAACTTTGAAGAAAGGCAGAACTACCTAACAGCAGTAAGGATAGAGTTCCTCCAATGGTGATGTCCTTGACTTTGCGAATAATCGCATTTTTTCTTTTGAGTGTCATATATGCTAAGGTAAGATGTTTGTTATGCTAAGATAAATACAGGTACATACAATATTCAAATTTAATTGGGGAAAATTAATCAATAATATTACTACTATTTTTGTACCTATCAAATAAATCTTGTAAGGATTTACTATTATTACGTAAAAATAAGAAAATTGTTGTATGAATGTTATCACAGAAAATGGTTTTACTTTTTTCTTGGACGATGCTCTGGAAATAACTCGCGGAGGTGAGGGGAGGATTATGCTGGTCAAAGAGTTACCAAATACTGTGGCTAAGATTTATTTCAATCCACAAAATGCGATTAGCCCTCAAAAAATTGCAGAACTGCAAGTATTGGACAATCAATATTTTATAAAGCCCAAAGAACTTATTTATAGCATAGACAGCAATACTATCAACTTGCCGCTTTGTTTAGCTTGCCTTTTTGCCAGAGGAATCATATTGGCGAGAGGGACAAATTACAAATCATTAAAACTATTAAAATAGCCATAGAACAAGCTCATTATCATCAGATTGTGATTGGAGATTTGAGTGGGCTAAACATCATGGTTAGCCCCAACAAAGAGGTCAAGTTTATAGATACAGACGCTTACGGCACTCCCAATTGTCCTCACAAAGGCGTATTATTAGATGAAATACGCGATTACCTCTATGCGAATCAGATAGATAAAAATAGTGATGCTTTTGCTTTTGCAGTGCTGGTATTCCAACTATTGGCTTATACGCATCCCTTCAAAGGCATTCATAAAATTCATAAAACACTGAAAGATAGAATAATACATAAAATTCCCGTATTTCTTACGGACACCAATTTATTACCTCCCAAATGTTATCAACCCCTGCAAAATGCCCAATTGCAAAGTCAATTTGAGGCAATTTTTGTCAAAGGAGATAGATTCCTCATAGACGAGAAGGAGATAGACGTAATCAATATTCATGCTCCATCTATTACCCGCCCGCGCATCAGTCATGGAGAACTTTCCATGCAAAATATCTATCAATTGTCTAAAAATGAATATTTTAATTATGTAAAAGCCAGCAAAAAATTATTACTGATAAAGACAAACCAACGGTTTTTACTTTTTGATGTAAGTAATTATGGTTATGTGCAAAAAAAATGTGAATTTCAGGGTCAGGAGATAGAAGACGCTTTTGTTACAGATAAAAACTTATTGATTAAGGAAAAAAATAACCTGTACTACCTCACGGAATATGTTACAAGCTCTACCAAAGAAATTAATGGGCAATTTTTCCAATCAGTACAAAATTTCCAATTTTCTCCCCTAAGTCGTTGGGTACAGTATCAGCATATTTTGGCGGTAGTAGAAGATAACTTGTTAAAATACATTCACTTAGATGAAATTAACAAATCTTTCATTGGCATTCGCCAAACCCCCGCTTTTGGACAAGGTTTGCACTTGACGGCAATGAATGGAAGCCTTTGGCAACAAACAGGAGGTAAGCAATATATTTTTTATCAGACGGATACGGGATTGGCTACTGTGCCTGTGTCGCTTGAGATTCTCCAAAGCCAATTTGTTGATAATGTGGGGATAATCGCTTATAAATCGCAAAACGCTGACCAAGAAATCAGTATTAAAAATGTATTTTGTCAAGTAAGTGGATTTACGGCAAAATTGGAAATCAGTACGCAATCAGTTCATCAAATGAAAACCTTTGCGCTAAAGAAAAATAATACGCAGAGCCTTGTTTTCGAGCCTATGGACAATGCCCTACTCATTCGCCTTGCCAAAGATTTCCAACCCTTGCAGGAGGTCAAGTGCGACCTGCTTAGCGAAGAAACCCAAGTGTTTGATACGCAGGCAGGTATCATTGCTTTCGAAGGAGATTTTTGTATGTTATTGAACAACAAGTAGTTGCTTGCCAAGATTTACTATTAGGACTTTTGCTTAGCCCTTCATCAGTTCCACTGCGGGTTCAACACATGAAGGATTGAAAATCAGCTTATCATGTGTTATCACGTGATAAGCGAAAGTCGTAACCATATTTCTCAAAAATTTTCAAATCTATTGATGTTCACCTCCTTGTCCAATTCCTTACCTGCTAAGAGGTAATCACAAAAAGCTTCTGCAAAATAAGGCGCAAGCATGACTCCCTTCGTTCCCAAGCCGTTAAAAATACCAATTTGGGGGAAAATAGAGTGCATACCTATCAGAGGACGGCGGTCAATCGTAGCGGGACGTATGCCTACCTCGTGTTTGCTGACCTCAAAGGAAAATTTGAGTAGATTGCTTACCTTTTCTAAAATCTCATTTTTCCCTTTTTCCGTAGTTTCCATGCTTGTATCGCTCCAGTCGTAAGTGGAGCCTGCCTTGTAAGTACCATCTTCGTAGGGAAGTACCCAGCCTGAGCGATTGATAATTTCCTCAAAATGAACGCCTTGCTCTTTAAAATTTCCTGTCAATACCTCGCCCTTGACCGTGCGAAAGGGAAGACCTGCCCAATACTTGCTTTCTCTGTCCCTGATACCCCGACAAAAGATAAGCCTCTCTGCAACAAGGGTTTGTCCTGTGGCTTCGTCGTGGTAATGTACGCGATTATCCGCATCAAAACTAAGGCGATTCTCGTCAAAATGTGCTTCCAAATAGTTTCCTGTGCTTTGTAAGAAATCCCTGAAACTCAGGAGCATCTTGCTCACGTGAATATAGCCTCCCTGCTTTAGCTCTATTCCCCCGAACTCATTGTGGACAAAAGACTGATAATGAGCATCTCTATTGTCAAGGTGGACAAATTCCTGAAAAGCGGACTCCGCCGCCTGCCCCAAGACGGAGTTTTGTTGCTCAATGCTCTCAAAAGGGCGATAGATAATCTTGGGAAAGAGTATGCGTTCCTTGAGAAACCGCCCTAAATCACTATAAAATTCATGTAAATAAGGGAAAAGCGTTTCTGCCTTCCATGTCTTGACGACGCGCTTGCCCGTAACGGGGTTGAACATACCCACAGCCACCATAGAAGCGGAGTGCTGATAGGCATCGTCTATGACAAAAACGCGCTGTGAACGCCTAAGTAAGGCATAGCTCAGGCACGTTCCCGCAATGCCCTGTCCAATGATGAGGTAGTGGTGAGGTTTCATGTTTTAGGTTCAAGGTTCAAGGTTATCTCTTTATGTGTGCTTGCACAAATGTTTTTAGGCGTTGGGCAAAGTCGTAATCCTTTGCTCCTGAAATAAACTCACTCCTTAAACTATTGATTTCATTATTTGAAATCCCCAAACGGTCTATCTCTTGGAAAAATTCGGGAATTTGGTTTTCATCAATGAGGGTGAGGAGATGCGCCCCCTCTCTGCTAAAAGAATACTCATATTGTCTTCTGCCTTCTAACAATTCTTGCACACTGACCATTTTTTTACTTTCGCGGCACTGAATTTTTGGTTCTCCATCTTTCACAAAATCTTGTAATTCTGTATATTCATAAAATCGGGGGGGGTTAGAATGTTTGCACTTTTCGCAGTTACAAGGTATCATTTCCTCATACACCAAATTGGGAAATTCTCTATGAATCTCTCCAAAAGTATGATAAACTACTGAAAAAGCCCGAAGTGGCTCTCGCCCTGTTGTCCGAATAGCCATTTTGTTCGTAGAGCCATAGCGGTGTTCTGTGATTTCTATCAAGCAATCTTGGATTTGTAGCACTACTCCATAACGCCACTGTAAGCTTTGATAAATGGATTTATTCATTTCTACAATGAGCCTTGCCAACATTCCTTTGGGCATGAACTTAGGATAGCGAAACTCGAAATGTGTAAAAATAGTTTCTGGGGCAAAGAGTGTTTGATACGTATCAGGCGGTTTTTCAGCCAATAACTGCGTAGCAATATACTTTTGGCTGTCTTTAACCCGATAGGCAATCTTAAAACTCAACATCAGCGCAAGCAAGGCATGATGTCTTTCTATGGGATATTTTCCTTTCCAAACCCGCTCCAAATCTGCTTGTGTAAACTTACCATAATTTTGAGTTACTATCTTGTCCAAAAGCACCAAATACACCGCTTCTGTTGCCCAATGTTTGTCCAAAATAAGCGTATCTATCAGGGCAGGATTGTCTTGAAAATACAAGATAGACCCTAAAGTATGCAAAGTGTCTGCGATTTGCATTGCCTTGTCCTCACCAACAACGCCAAAGTTTTCGCATATATCTATGTATTCTTGGCGGGTGAGAAAAGGTTTTTTCTCGTTTTTGCCTTTCCAAACTTGCAAACTTTCCAAGATACCATCAGGCAACCATTTTTTATTCAGTTCCTGACGTATCTTTACCCACGATTGGGAGTGCTTTTCTTTTCCTACGTGTGGTAACTGCTGTAACTCCCTCTGAATCATATTTATCAAATCTGTAAGTCCTTGATTATTGCGAAGATTTACATGAAAAATGCGGTTATTAATCAAATGAGCAAACTTCTCTACAATATGCGAAGGCACATCCTTATAGACATCATGCTTGTCATTCATGACTATAATCACAGGACTCTGCTCCCCAAATAACTCAATGATATTCAGCCAATAGTAAAAATCTGTATCTTCGGGGCGGGTATCTACTACCAGCAAATAAACAGTGCGTCTGCTAAAAAAATAGCGGTGCGTAGCGTGCAAGATGTCCTGTCCCCCAAAGTCAAAAATATGTGCGATAAACTGCCTATCAAAACCTGCGTGCATAGGGGTATGCTTGGGATTGGTGTAATCAAAAAGCCACTGCGAAACAGCAACTCCTCTCGTCATTGGTTCTGATTGGCTACCTCTTTTGAGAACATAGTCAGGATTGCGGATTTTTTCACTCAGGGAAGTCTTGCCCGCCCCAGGTTCCCCTACCAAGACCAACTTCGCTTCAAAGATATATTGTGAATTTTTTTCTTCTTGTTCGAGGTAGTATCTTACTTTTTTGATACAATTATCATTACTACTTTTCCCTAAATATTCTGGTGGAATACCTTTGACAGGATTGCCATAAGCGTATAAAAAATAGAGATTTTTTAAATCCTTCACAGGGGAAATATCAGCAACTTGATTGGAAGAAAAATTCAAGTCTTTCAAATTGACTAAATCTTTCAAAGGGGAAATATCAGTAACTTGATTGGAAGAAAAATTCAACTCTTTCAAATTGACTAAACCTTTCACAGGGGAAATATCAGAAACTTGATTTTGCCAAAAAAACAAATTTTGCAAATTCACTAAATCCTTCACAGGGGAAATATCAGAAACTTGGTTTCCCTCAAAAGACAAATTTTGCAAATTGACTAAATCCTTCACAGGGGAAATATCAGCAACTTGATTGGAAGAAAAAGACAATTCTTTCAAATTCACTAAATCCTTCACAGGGGAAATATCAGCAACTTGATTGGAAGAAAAAGACAATTCTTTCAAATTCACTAAATCCTTCACAGGGGAAATATCAGAAACTTGATTTTCAGAAAAATCCAATTTTTGCAAATTGACTAAATCCTTCACAGGGGAAATATCAGTAACTTGATTGTGCCAAAAATACAAATTTTGCAAATTGACTAAATCCTTCACAGGGGAAATATCAATTACTTGATTTTCAGAAAAAGCCAACTTTTGCAAATTGACTAAATCCTTCACAGGGGAAATATTAATTACACGATTGAAAGAAAAACTCAACTCTTTCAAATTCACTAAGTCCTTCAAAGGGGAAATAGCTGAAACACGATTGAAAGAAAAACTCAAATTTTGCAAATTCACTAAATCCTTCAAAGTGGAAATATCTGAAACTTGATTTCCCCCAAAATCTAATTTTTGCAAATTCGCTAAGTCCTTCACAGGGGAAATATCTGAAACTTGATTGGAAGAAAAAGATAAAATACGTAAATTTTGTAACCTTTCTATGCCTTTGAGTTCTCTGATTTGGTTTTGCTTTCCTTGATTTTTGCTTCTTTCCCAATCTTGCTTTTCTTCATCATAATAATAACCTCCTAAGTTCAGGTTTTCTACCCACGTACAGTCGAGGAGTTCAGGCGGCAATTCGGTGAGTCCGCAGTTTCCTAAGTCTAAGGATTTTGCCTGTGTGCGTTTGTTTTTTGTGATGAGTTGCTTTGCGAGTTCGGACATGGTGTTTGGTGGTTAGTTGTTAGTTGTTGGTTGTTAGATGTTGGTTGTTAGTTGTTGGTTTGTTTATTCTATAATTTGTTATTTTTTTGAACCTTGAACCTTGAACCTTGAACCTTGAACCTTGAACCTTGAACTTTGAACATTAAACTTTCTCATTCTTTATTTTTTTGAATTTTGAATTATTTTAAAGAGTAAATGTCAATGTAGGCTAATTCAAGGAATTTATTGTGTAAGTGGTTAAAATCCTTGTCTGTCGTAAGCAAAGTTGCTTTGAGTACAGAAGCGGTTGCTGCAATCCACAAATCATTTTTTGCCATATTTCTTGCACTATCATTGAGAGGCATATTATTTAACTTACCCTGACTAAATGCATCTATTTCTGCATACCTTTCTATGATAGTTTCTACTTTTATATCTGTGATAATGAACTGCTTCAAGAATTGAGTTAGGTTTTTCCGTTTACTCTCTCCCCAATTATTTTGCAAGGCGATTGACTTAATCTCTCCTACACTTACTACGGAAATCAAAGGAATATGGGGTTCTTGCAAGGGTTGATAATGCAGGTCAATAAAAGAAGCCCTATCCTTTTCTCTTAGGTATAAGAGTAAAATATTAGTATCTAACAAGTATATCATAATCAATCAATTAGTAGCAGTTCTTCTAAGGGTTCTTCAATATTTATCTCATCAATAAGTTTATCAAAATGCACCCTATCAATACCTTCATAGTTTTGTTCTCTTATCAAATCCTCCACAGTAATATCTTTGGCAATAGGTTTTGACATTTGGGCAAGTAAGTCAAAATCTGTATCATTTTGATTCCATTCTCTCAAAATATACTCTAATTTCATCAATAAATATTCGTTCTGAACGTTGGCGATGGTCTTGATAAGGTGAAACTTTCTTACTTCTAAGTCTTGCATAAGTGAATTGATTTGATAATAACAAATCTAAGAAAAAAGCAAAAGAATAAGAAAACTTAGCTTGCTTTTTTATGCAAAAATCATTTTGGGTTGGTAACGGTGTTTATTGATTGTTTATTTTCCCCTTCATTATTCGCTATTCAACATTCAGTATTCGTTATTTTTTGTGAAGAGAATTTGATGTTATGATTCTAAAAGTACCTTTACTTCTTCTTTGAGAGTAGGGAGGTGATTCACTACTACTGCCCAAGTAATTACATCATCTACGACATCATATTCGTGCGTAATCTTATTTCTAAACTGCATTACGTGCAGAAGTAATGGAAATATTTGCATTGATTGCCAATAACCTATTCATTGCTTCCCCTACGGTAATGAGTTGCCTTTCTACGGCACTTTTGAGCATCATATTGGATTTGAAGTCATTAAAATTATAAGTTCCTCCAAAAAAACGTTCTATTTCCTCAATAGCCATCAAAATGTCAAGCAAATATTTCTTCTCTTTTTCGCTCATAAATCAACACTTTGGTTTTATCTAATTCTTCTTGAAAATATTTATTTCTAAAAGGTCTATTTCGCAACAAATCCACTTTCCTTTGCAATAAATCTTCCAAAGCAGATAAAAAATGTAAGAAAAGCTCGCCTATTTCTTCTGGATTTAACCCTTCTTCGTCAAATTCTACTAATAAGTCCACATCACTATTTTCTGTGTCAAATCGGTCTGTAAGTAAAGAGCCAAATAAGTAAAGTTTTTTTACTCTGTACTTTTCAAAAAAATCGTACGGAGAATGTTTAGAAAGAAGGTGAATAATTGATTGTTGAGAAAGCATAAATTTCTAATTTACCATAAATTTAATTAGTATTTGCCAAAATACAAAATCTGGTGTGAATTTAAAAATTTGCTACTTTTCCCGCCAATATTGAACTTTGAATTTTCCTATTCAACATTCGCTATTCTACATTCAACATTCGATATTTTTTTGAACCTTGAACCTTAAACCTTGAACTTAGAACCTTGAACTTTAAACCTTAAACCTTGAAATACATTATTTTTCGTAGCTTTGCACTCCTAACATCAACACATTTATATGCAAAGAAGACCAAGACGCAATCGCCAATCAGAAGTCATTAGGAATTTGGCAGAAGAAACAAGACTTTCTACGAAGGACTTGATTTTCCCTATCTTTTTGACAGATGGTCAAGACAAAAAAATACCAATTCCTTCTATGCCCGCTATTTATCGACTTTCCTTAGACCATATTCTCAGGGAAATAGAAGAATGTATGAATCTGGAAATCAAGGCATTTGCTCCCTTTCCCCAAGTAGATGACTCCCTCAAAGACCCCCTTGCCAAAGAAAGCTATCAGCCGCAGAGCTTGTATTTGAGAGCGATTAGGCAAATCAAACAGCATTTCCCCGAAGC
>JALOMS010000184.1 GCA_025455345.1 Thermoflexibacter sp.
GCTATCAGCCTATTCAAAGACGCTTTGGCTTTAGCCGAACCCCTAAACTCTAAAGCAGACATAGCCGAAATATACAAACAGTTATATATTACCGAAGAAAAAAAAGGAAATCAGATTCAGGCTTTCGAGCATTATAAAAAATATACCTTATATAAAGATTCTGTGCTTAATGACCATACCTCTCGCCAAATCGCAGGAATGCAGTCTATTCACGACGCAGAAAGCAAAGATAGAGAAATCGTATTGCTGAAAAACAATGAGTTAATGAAAGAACAAAATCTCCAACAACAACGCTACATCAATATCTTCTTATTTATTAGTTTTCTTCTCATCTGTATCATCGCCTTTATACTTTATCGAAGCATTAATAATAAAAATAAAATCAATCTGATTTTAGAAAGGAAGAACTTAGAAATTCTCCAGCAACAAGATGAAATCAATGCCCAAAATGAGCGCATCGCCTTGCAAAACATGGAGTTAGAAACTAAAAATCAAGAACTTTCATATCTCAATGAGGAAAAAAATCACTTGATGAGTATTGTTGCCCATGACTTGCGAAATCCTCTGAGCCAAATCAAGGGGCTGGTAAGTGTGTTGCAAATGTCAGACGAAGAAGTAACTCTTGAGGAAAAAGAGGAGTACATTCGCCTTATCAAAAGTGCGATAGAAAGAATGACTTTGATGATTAATAAAACATTAGACGTAAATGCCATAGAATCTCAAAAATTTAATTTCAATCGCGAAAATCAAAACATTTCTGCGATTTTAGACGCAGTAACCCGCGATTTTGAAGCAAGTGCAAGGGCAAAAGAGATAGAAATTGTCAAGGAAATCTCGTCCAATCTCATAGCTCCTAACTTAGACAAAAACTACCTCACCCAAATCTTTGAGAATATCGTATCTAATGCTATCAAATATTCGCCTCTGGGAAAGCAAATATTTGTAAGAGCCTATAAGTTGGATTTCTTGGTGAGGGTAGAAGTACAAGACCAAGGGCAAGGCATCAGCGAAGAAGACATGAAAAAAATGTTTGGCAAATTCCAACAACTCAGCGCAAAACCTACCAAAGGAGAAAAATCTATTGGCTTGGGCTTGTCAATTGTAAAGAAATACGTAGAAGCAATGAACGGCAAAGTGTGGTGTGAGAGCGAAATAGACAAAGGAGCCAATTTTATCATCGAATTTAAAGCTATCCTGTAAGAAGTAAATAAAGAAGCATTTTCTTGCTAATTTACAAATTATCTACGTTTTTCGTAAACCATCTAAACTTATTATTACCTTGTAAGTTGTTTGTTTACAATCTATGAATTCAATGAAGTATTTTTTCATTTTTACTGTCCTGTATTTGGGCTATGGTCAAGGATTTTCCCAAGAAAGTATAATTATAGACGGGAAACAAGAGATAATAGGATTAAACCATCAGCTCTCATACTTCCAAGATAAAAGTAGTAACTTCCGTATTGAGCAAATCCAAAGTGATAGTTTTCAAGTGAACTTTAAGCCATTCCCTAAAGGAGATGTATTAAACTTGGGAGTTACTACTGCCGCAACATGGCTCAAGATGAAGATTGAAGTCAAGACAGACCAAACTTATTATTTGCAAATAGATAATCCGTATTTGGATAGTGTGTTCTTCTATTTTATGGATAATCATGGTAATTATAAGTATAAGCTAACAGGTAAAAAGCTCCCCACAGAAACGGAAGATATAGTTTCTACCCACTGTATCATAGAACTCCCTGCGGTCAGTAATCCTACCGTTCAGACCTTCTATATTCGCGTAGTTTCTAATCGTTTTATGTATATAGATGCCAAAATTATTTCCCAAAAAAATATTCTTAATTTTCTTACTGAAAGATATGTTATTGACCTTATCTACTTTGGAATCATACTTTTAGCAGTATTCTATAACTTATTTATGTTTTTTTCAGTGAGGGATATTGCTTTTTTTTATTATGTCATTTACACCTTGTGTATGGGATTAAGCACTTTTACTACAAGAGGATACCTCAGTTTATTTTTTGGTGATTATAGAGAATTTATTGGTAAATATACTTATTTTTTTAGTTCTCTTTATCCAATTTTTGTTTTATTGTTTACCCTTGCGTTCTTAAAAGTGAAAATGTATAGTCAATGGCTCTACAAAGTATTGATAATTTTTCTAATATTTTCCCTTTTACGCACGCTACTTAACTTTTTAGGGTATGGAAGCGTGATTTTTGGAGGAAGCATAGCCTTTCTTTTGGTGAGTTTGGTGGCTTATCTCCTCGCAGGCATGATTGTCTATCAGAAAGGATTTCGTCCTGCGATTTATTATCTCTCTGGCTGGGGAATTTATACGTTTTTCTCAGTCTGGGCTGTTTTTGCATATACCAATATTCTTGATTTTCACAAATTTGCTCCATACTTTACCCCCACAGGTGTAGTCTTAGAAACTATTATTTCTTCTTTAGCATTAGCCGATAGAATTAATGTACTGAAACGAGAAAATTTGACTCTGATTAGTAATCAAAAGAAGTTTTTGGAAGAAGAAGTAAAAAAACAAACCCATGAAATAGAGATGCAAAATAAGGAACTCCAATACAAAAAAGAGGAGATGGAGCTACTAAGTAACAATTTGGAAATCATAGTAAATCAACGCACTCAGGAACTCAAACAAGCCATGGACAACCTCACCAAACAAAACCAAGATTTGGCGCAGTTTTCTTACATTGTTTCGCACAATTTGCGCTCACCTGTGGCAAGGGTACTTGGGTTGGTGGGTATTTTCAATGAATCAGATTATAGTGACCCTTATAATAAAGATATTGTAGCTCACTTAAAGAAAGCAACCACAGATTTGGATACTGTCATCAAAGACCTCACACAAATTATAAGTGTGCGAAATGACTTGAATAAAACTAAAGAAAAGATTTTTGTATTAGAAATCGTCCAATTAGAAAAGTTCTTGCTCAAAGATGAAATAGAAAAAATAAAAGCTATTATTCAAGTGATTGATTTAGAAGATGTTGTTGTTTTTTCTATTAAGAGTTATGTCCAGAGCATTATTCACAACCTCATCTCCAATGCAATCAAATACCGCTCACCCAAACGTTCTCCTCATATCATCATTAGAGCTACTCAAGATGAAAATAGTATCTGTATATCTGTACAAGACAATGGATTAGGAATGGATTTGACAGAAGTAGACTCCTATAAAATATTTGGCTTATACCAAAGGATGCACGACCATGTAGAAGGCAAAGGAATGGGGTTATTTTTAGTAAAAACTCAGATAGAATCACTTGGTGGTAAAATAGAGGTAGATAGCAAGTTAGATGTTGGCACTACTTTCAGGGTATATTTCCCTGTCTGAATCAGTAAATTAATTTATTGATTTTCAATAAAATAAAAATGCACTATTCAGTTGGGAATAGTGCATTTTTTTATTTGCTTATATTGATTAATTATTTTGCATAATTCACAGCTCTCATTTCTCTAATCACCGTTACTTTGATTTGTCCGGGATATTGCATGTCTTTCTCTATTTTTTGAGCAATCTCAAAGGAAAGTTGTCCTGCTCGCTTATCTGAAACATTTTCAGCATCCACGATTACACGTAATTCTCTACCTGCCTGCATCGCATAGCACTTATTTACACCTTTGAATGATACGGCTAAATTTTCCATATCCTTCAATCGTTTCATATAAGATTCCATCATTTCTCGTCTGGCACCTGGGCGTGAGCCAGAAATAGCATCACAGGCTTGGATAATCGGAGAAATAAGTGCAGTCATTTCTATCTCATCGTGGTGCGCTCCTATTGCATTACAAACTTCTGGATGCTCTTTATATTTTTGGGCAAGTTCCATACCCAGCAAGGCATGGGGAAGCTCATGCTCCTCGTGCCATACTTTTCCTATATCGTGTAACAAACCCGCTCTCTTAGCTAACTTAACATTAATGCCCAATTCTGCCGCCATGATAGAACACAGTTTAGCCACCTCTTTGGAGTGTTGTAAGAGATTCTGACCATAGCTGGAACGGAATCTCATACGTCCAACTAACTTAATTAGTTCGGGATGTAAGTTATGAATCGCTAATTCCATGGCAGTACGCTCGCCCAATTCTACGATTTCGTCTTCTATATTTTTCATCGTTTTAGCAACGACTTCCTCTATGCGCGCAGGGTGGATACGACCATCAACAACCAATCTGTGCAAGGACAAACGAGCAACTTCTCTGCGTACAGGGTCAAAGCCAGAAATAATAATCGCCTCTGGGGTATCATCTACGATAATTTCAACACCTGTGGCGGCTTCTAAGGCTCTAATATTTCGTCCTTCCCGACCAATGATTTTGCCTTTGATGTCATCGCTTTCCAAATTAAATACAGAAACACAATTCTCAATAGCGTGTTCGGTTGCTGTGCGTTGGATTGTATTAATGACTATGCGTTTGGCTTCTTTGGTTGCGGTAAGTTTAGCTTCTTCTAATATTTGTTTGATTTGAGAATTAGCTTTTGCTTGCGCCTCAGATTTAAGAGCTTCTATGAGTTGCTCTCTTGCTTCTTCTACTTTTAGGTTGGCGATTTGTTCTAACTGAACTACCTGTGAAGCCCTAAATTGTTCGGCTTCTTCTACCTTCTTATTGGCTACCTCTAATTGTGTATTTACAGTAGCCTTTGCCTTTTCTATTTCTGTATGTTTGGCTTTCAGTTGCTCTTGAATTTTAAGCAGAGAAGCTTCCTTTTGCTTAAGTTTGTTCTCATTTTCTTTGAGTTTAGCTTCTTGCTGTTTGAGTTTGTTTTCATTTGTAATGAGCAAATTTTTCTTGCGAGATGCTTCACTGTCAAACTCTGTTTTTAGTTTTAAGAAATGCTCTTTGGCTTCTATTGCTTTGTCTTTGCGAATATTCTCGCCTTGTAGTTCTGCTTCTTTAATAACTAAGGATGCTCGTTCTAATGCTTCTATTTCCTTTTGTTTGAATAATTGTTTTAAAAGGAATCTGCCTATACCTACTCCTACCAGAAGTGATATAATAGCCACAGTTATAATAACAACAATGTCCATTGGTAATAATTATATATATATGTGAAAGGCTAAAAGAGGTGAAATTGTTGTCGCTAAAAGCAAACACTATAAAAGACAGGGCTTTGTTTTGAAAACGAACAGAAAAACAAAATATAGCCTACTAAGCAATATAGAATTTACAGTGAATCACCAATCACGCTTTCCATAAGCGCAATTCTGTGGGAGATATTAGAGAGTAATTTTTCGCCTGTTAGTTTTTCATAGATACAATCAAAAGCAACCATAGAAAGAAGGTCTTGACGGTCAGGAATCCTCATTTGTTCCTTTTTATCGCGAATAGATTGATTCAATACCTCGCTTGCTTGAAGCACTAAGGGTGCATCTTCTTCTTCTACTTTAAGCGTATATTCTCTATCTGCTATATTTATCTTTACAGAAAGAAGACCCATGAAAAACTTATTTATAATGTGTAAATAAGGGAAATAACAAAACTGAAAATTACCCAATTGCTTATCTATATCTCCACCATGTTACTGTAAACTACATGAATGTTTCTTACTATCACAGAAATCAGGGAAAATTACAAACTGTTGCTCAATTGCAAAATACATTCATCTATTTTTTGAATATACTCGTCAATAGCACGCTTTAAATCTTCCGAATTTTGTCCATTTACTTCCAGATTCTCTACCATTCTATCAATTTTACTGCGATAATTAGCATCACTTATCCGCTTGTTTTGCTCTTCAATCACGTCTTTCAATTGCTTGTTCTCCTCTTTTGCCTTTACAAGTGCCTCTTTTACGTAATTGTAGTCCCGCAAGAGTAGATGGATTTTCTTTTCCAAGTTTTCCATGCGGATTAACAAGTCCTGTTCTTGCATTTCGTGTTTACTTTTTAAATACGGTTTTGATTGCTTATAGCAAATCAGCCTCTTTACCTAATTTTCAAAATTAGGTAATTAGGAGTTAATATACAAGAAATTTTTGTATAATTAGTTTTTAGGCTGATGTATAAGCTATGACTAACCTAATTATAAAGCACGTATTACACTCTTAATTACTTGATAACAAGGCAATTGATTTTAGAATAGTTGCCTAAAACCTACTCTCCAAAATACTCTACAAAGTTATTGTTGGTTTCATAAAGTGTGATTGAGTGTAGTTGCGCCTGAGATACTTTGGCTATCTCTGTGGCTAAGATTTTCCAAAACTCCATGACAATAATCTCACAGCTTGGCATTTTGTCCTTGAGAAAGTCCACCTCTATATTTAAGTTTTTATGGTCGACTTTTTCTATGATATGCTCCTTAATAATCTTACTCAATACCTTCAAATCTATGACACAAGCGGTCTGGGGGTCAGGGACACCTTTGACTTTTACTATCAATTCAAAATTATGTCCATGAAAATATTTATTAGCGCAAGGTCCGAAGATTGCTGTGTTTTGCTCATCTGTCCATGCGGGATTATACAATCTATGCGCCGCATTAAAGTGTTCTTTCCTACAAACGTAAACCATAGTCCAATTTTTTGGCGCAAAGGTAAGCAAAAAATAAGCATTTGTGCAGTAAATAGATTGTTTTTTAATTGAAAATGACTAATAGTCATAAAATAACTAAAATTTATATAATTGATTGTCAATAAATTATGTTTTTTTGTTGTAAGTTTTTTTATCATTATGCTATTCTACAAAAGTATTTTTATCATATTTGCGGACTTCAAATTTGAATGTTTTTAATAAAATACCAATCTTAAACAACAACATAAAAAGACAAACTATAAAACAAACAATTTTATAATCATAATTAGAAAACTATGGCAGTAATCAATTTTGGCGGAGTAGAGGAAAATGTAGTAACAAGAGAGGAGTTTCCACTCGCAAAAGCAAGAGAAGTATTAAAAAATGAAACCATTGCTATCATCGGCTATGGCGTACAGGGACCAGGACAGGCTCTAAATCTTAGAGATAATGGCTTTAATGTTATTATTGGACAGCGTAAGAACAGCAAAACTTGGGACAAGGCAGTTGCTGATGGCTGGGTAGAGGGAAAAACGCTATTTGAAATAGAAGAGGCGTGTGAGAAAGGTACGATTATCCAATATTTACTTTCTGATGCAGGTCAGATAGCTTTATGGGAAACTGTAAAAAGATATTTGACCAAAGGAAAGGCTTTGTATTTTTCTCATGGGTTTGGCATTACTTTCAAAGAGCAGACTGGCATTATTCCTCCTTCTGATATAGATGTGATTTTGGTAGCTCCCAAAGGCTCTGGTACAAGTTTGAGAAGATTATTCTTAGCAGGCGAAGGTCTGAACTCAAGCTATGCAATTTATCAAAATGCTACTGGCAAAGCAGAAGACCGAGTGCATGCACTGGGAATAGGCGTAGGCTCTGGCTACCTGTTCGAAACTACTTTCCAAAAAGAAGTATATAGCGACCTTACAGGAGAGCGCGGTACATTGATGGGAGCGATAGAAGGTATTTTTGAAGCTCAGTATAGTATTTTGAGAGAAAAAGGACACAGCCCAAGTGAGGCTTTTAATGAAACAGTCGAAGAGTTTACACAGAGTTTGATTCGCTTGGTAGCAGAAAATGGTATGGATTGGATGTATGCGAACTGCTCAACTACTGCCCAAAGAGGTGCTTTGGATTGGAGACACAAATTTAGAGAGGCTACTGCTCCTGTCTTTAGAGAACTTTATGAGAGCGTAGCAAGTGGTAACGAAGCGGCAATTACTATCAAGGCAAATTCGCAAGCTGATTATAGAGAAAAATTAGAAAGAGAATTGGCGGAGCTTCGCAATTCTGAAATGTGGCAAGCTGGCAAAGTAGTCAGAAACCTTAGACCAAAGAATTAGTATATACTCCTATTAGAACCAACTTTGACAAGGTGTAACATTTTGATAAACAATAGTTTGCAAATGTGGCTTTGTCAAAGTTTTTTGCTCGACTACTGCAATAAGTAAGCAAATCAAATCCACACTGTAATATACCACTCTTTAAAGTATGCAAATATTTGATAATCAACTAAAAATACTAAAGTATATGCTACAATAGAAATGCTACACGAAAATAAAAAGGATAAAATCCATTGAGAATAAATAAATATTTTACAAATTTCGCCTATAAAATCTCAAAACAGGATACTATTTAAGTATTTTAAA
>JALOMS010000185.1:0-7580 GCA_025455345.1 Thermoflexibacter sp.
GAATATATATATATATACCATCAGCAAGTTAGCTATTAAGGCACGGATCGAAAATACCGCAACGATCTGCGGTGGCTAACTAAATCTTATTGTCGATAATATGTGCAGCTGAACAAATTTACGCACTTATGACCCTTACGTTATGTTATGCACTATTTTATATTATTAAACATGTAATTAAAACATCACGTTCCCAATACGTCTTGCCTTGCTCTGCAAAGGCATCCGTAGACCATCTCAGCGACCGCTGAGCTGCTTGTTTGTATACACTGTTAAGCCTACTGAATGTGAGTCATGGAATGTATGATTTGTGGTCGTGATATTCTACAATTGCATTTGTCACCGATTAATTGTCACTATCTGTCAAACCCCTCCAAAAGTCCAAAATGGCCAGAAAATCATACAAAATGCTTTGTGCGCCAAATTTGATAGTATTTTTCGAATTAAGGTAATACGTGAAATCGGGCTTTACACTATAATTGATGATATTAGATGTCCAGTCAAAGCGCGAACGATTGACATCATCTTTGAATCCTATCAAGTAGTCATAATTGCTATAAAAAGCAGTTACGTTCATAAATAACCTATCACTAAATAGGTGATTCCAACGGATAGTACTGGTCGCATTGCCCCAGTTGAATTTGAAACCTGCGCCAAAAACATCTCTGCCTAAATAACCAGAAACAAAAACGGTATTTTTAGGATTGATGATGTAATTAACTTTGGCTGTCAAGTCATAAAAGTAGAACTGACTATTGCTCAAATCTCCTGAAAGGAATGGTTTTGCTAAAACATCTATGTAAGAACGACGTGCCGCCAAGATGAAAGACGCTTTGTCTTTGACAATAGGGGCTTCGATAGCAAATCTACTAAAAATAGCCCCAATACCACCATTCATCTCGAATCGCTTATTGTTACCTTCTTTCATTCTTACATCTAAAATAGACGAGAGGCGACCGCCATATTGCGAAGGGATACCGCCTTTGACCAATTTGACATCTTTGACCGCATCAGGATTAAATACAGAGAAAAATCCAAACAAGTGAGCAGAATTATACACGGGAGCCTCATCGAGGAGTATCAAATTCTGGTCTATAGCTCCTCCTCTGACATTAAAACCTGTTGCTCCTTCGCCCACAGTAGCAACCCCAGGTAATAGTTGGATACTGCGAATCACGTCTATTTCCCCAAGAAAAGCAGGTATCTTTTGTATAGTCTTGATATCCAACTTGTTTACACTCATTTCTATACTTTTTACATTTTGGTCGTCTGCTTCTGCCTTTACAACAACTTCTTGTAGTTGTACGTCTTCTTCTACAATCTCAAAATCTACTTTAGTATTGCTCGTGCTTAAATCTATACTTTTGATGATAGAGGTATAGCCTATATAAGAAGCCACCAAATCGTATTTGCCACTTGCCAAAGTGAGAGAATAAAAACCATATTCATTGGTCGTAGTACCTATTGTAGTACCCTTGATATACACATTGACCCCGATAAGTTTTTCACCATTTTTGCTATCCTTGACATAGCCACTTACAGTATGTTTGACTGTTTGCTGTGCTTTTAAACCATTGATAGAGAGTAGGATAATAGAGATTAAAAAATAAAATACCTTGCGATAATTTTTCATTGCGTTTAAGAATTCAAGTTTTGCTTTAAGTACATCTTAGTTTGTGTGATGAAGTTTTTGTAGTCTATTAATTATTGGATATATAGGGTGATGATAATAAAATCAAAGACTGTCATTATTAGTATAACGTTGCTTTAGATAACAAATTTCTTTGCCAAATGTTAGTGCAAAGTTGGGAAAGTATAGTGTAAGTTTTTGTTAAAGGAAGGTTAAAGAGTATTAAATACAGGCAAATACTTTTTTTAACAAGGTTAGATTATTTCTTGCCTTTGCCCAAGAAGTTCAAAATAGCGTCCAATTTTTCATTAATTTCATTTTTCATATCTTCCTGATTGCGTTTGAGTTCGTATAGGTCTGTATAAATATTTTCGGGATTGACCGCTATCAAAGATTGTTCTTGGTTCGTCCCTTTTTTAGAAAAAAGGTCTATCCCCAGTATGTCTGCGATTTGTTGTAAAGTTCTCACTTTGAGGTCTGTCTTGCCTATTTCAATGTCTTTGTAGGCACTTTGGGAAATGCCCAACTTTGTCGCCATTTCGGCTTGAGTAATGCCTTTTTCTTTTCTTCTTTCTTTGATAAGCTCGAGAATTTCTGCCAAGTCGTCCATAAAAGTTTTGCTTTTGAGTATAAGCTATAATTTATAAAAATAAAAGCAATGATTTTATTTTAAATAAATTTTTAAAACTAATTCTTTTAAAAATGTTTTCTATTTAAAATCATTAAAAGTTTTTCTTTTACAATCCAAAAAGATAATCTTTTAAAATAGTGGAATATCTTTTAATTAAGAACGTAAAAATGCAGTGCAAGTTAGCAAAAAACTTAGAATTAGTTTAAAACCAGCATTGTTTGTATAAATAAAACACCTCAATAAGGGAACATTGGGGTCAAATTTTGATGTTTATCTATCAAAATAACAACAAGATAAGTATATGCCTATTTGCGAACTTTGTGGAAGAGAGGTACAAAAAACGAGCAGACATCACTTACTGCCCAAAGATGAAGGGGGGAGGTACACCCAAACCGCTAATCTCTGCCAGCCCTGCCACTCTACAATCCATAATATATTCACAAACAAAGAATTAGCGAAAAAATTTACTTCTCTTACCGCACTCAAAGAATCAGAAGAAATGCAATCTTATTTGGAGTGGATAAAAAATAAAAAAATAGAAAAATTGACCTTTAGAAAGAAAAAATATAAGTAGCCTATTAAGAATTTTGCTCTAAAATGGCAAACTATACCACTTTAGAGCAAAAACTTTTATTAAATAAATGGATTATTTCATGGCTGTTGCGCTCTTTGCCTTGTCTCCATAATAAACAATCTTCCAAATCTTTCCTTTGCGAGAATCGGTGATGTAAAGCGTTCCGTCTGGGGCTACCGCTAAGCCCATAGGTCTGTGAATCGCATCACCTGCATTTTTGACTTTGTTTGCCCCCTCGAAACCACTTGCAAAAACTTCCCATTGTCCATTCGGTTTGCCATCTTTGAAGGGAACAAAAGCAACCAGATAGCCCTCTTGGTCAAAAGGTTGGCGATTCCAAGAGCCATGGAAAGCGATAAATGCTCCGTTCTTATATTTTTCAGGGAATTGGGAGCCGTTATAAAACAATAAGTCATTAGGAGCGGTATGAGCGGGGAAGGTAAGAATTGGTCTTTTGATGTTTTCACAACGACCTTGTTTCTTTCCATCGCCTCCATACTCTGGAGCTAATATTTTCTTGTCTTGGAAAGGGTCAAAGTAGCAATAAGGCCAGCCAAAGTCATCACCATCACTAATCTGAAGAAACTCCTCCGCAGGCAAGTCCCTGTTCATTGTGTCTGTAAAATTCTTAGGATAGAGCGTGTTCAGCATATCTCTACCATGCTGTAAAGCGAAAAGCGAATTTGTAGAAGTATTCCAATCCAAAGCAACGGCATTGCGAATGCCCGAAGCATATCTTTTTCCTTCTTTGCCATGTACCTGTCCCGCTTGTTCAGCCTTGAATTGCCAAATCCCTGATTGTAAAAGTAACTCTGGGCAAGGGTCAAGTGCCTTCGAGCCTACCTGTCTATCTTTTTCCTGACAAGCATTAGAAGGTGCGCCCACTGTTACGTACATATTTCCTGCGCCATCAAAAGTAAATGGTTTGGACTCATGTGAGTTCTGATTTTTAAAACCACTAATGATAACTTCACCTTGCAAGTCGGGCATTAGTTCCCCTTGCTTCAACTTATAACGCATGACCGAAGTATCAGAAGACGCATAAAGATAGCCATTGTAGATGCCTATTCCTGTGCCTGTATAATCCCCAAAACTTTCTATGATGTCAGCCTTGCCGTCCTTGTTGGTATCGCGCATAGCAACGATTCCTTTGTCATTGAGCAGAGAGGCTAATTTGATATAAATATCTCCATTGTCATTGATGGCGATATGGCGGGCTCTTGCGCCAAGAGAATCCGCGACTAATACCGCTCCAAAACCTTCGGAAAGTTTGATGCCTCCGTTATCTGCCGCAGGTCTATACAAGTCAGCAGGGTCATTAGAAGCTGGCTCTTGTGCTTGCTGTTGTGTGCTATTCCCGCCACAACCCCACAAACATAGAGAAATCAGTACAATAAATGGAAAGTGAGTAATGATAGTTTTCATCTTTTAAAATTTGGATAAATAAGTAAAATACGTAATTATGAGTTATGAATTGTCTTGTGATATGGTTTTGAAATTAACCTTGCGAAGGTATAAAAAAGAATAAAAATTATGCTTTAAGCGATTCAACTTTTACTTTTATTTTATCAAAAATGAGTGATGGGGTAAAATTATTCCAATGACACCATTCAACAGATTGGTAGTGTCTGGGCGACCCCGTGCTATTCAACAGAGTAACAGGCGAGGTAGTAGGCGAAGTAGTGAAAGATTGTATATCTTTTCCAGTATATTAGTGGGAAAGCCTGATAAAGAGCATATTAGAATGGGAGCAGAAGATATGATTACAAGTATGGTTACTGGACTTAAAGAATATGCCCAAACAATGAAAAATGGAGATAAATATTCAGAAAAAGATTTTTTGACATTGGCATGGAAAGAGGTAGGAAATATTGTCAGGAGTAATGAAAAAATACAGCAACAATATGAAACCTTTTTAAACACTAATTTTGAAGGGAAAACAACCAAGTAACGTTAACAAAACTTTCTAAAATATCACTAATCTATTGCTTATGATAAATAAAATTTTTATGTATTTGTTGGGAATTTTATTCCTATTTTGGAATTGGAATAATTCTTCAACGTCTGTTGTTCATAAACCTCGTTTGGAGTGTTTAGAATATAAAGATAGCCTTACAGTTTATATATGTCCTGAATGTCCTGCTACTTATCAATTACAAAGAGAATATTTGAATGATAGTGTTTTCATTGAAAAAGATAATAGAAATATTAAAACACCTATTGCAACTTATGATGAACAAGCTCGTATAGATACATTCAAAATTACAAATAGTGGTAAGAATTGGTACAAGTTATACAATGGAAATTTCTATTCCTATTTTTCAGAAGATGGTTTTGCTTTGGGGCAAAAAAATGAGTTTTATGATAGAAATGATTTTACAACATTCTCTATTTTAACTCCTTATCAGATTATTGAGGAAGATAGAAGTAAGATTTATGTAATGAAGCTACACCAATCTAATCAGGCAATAAGGAAAATAAATGAACAAGATTTTTTAGCATATTATCACTTCAATCCTAAAATGGGTATTACAAAAATAAGGCAAATACATAGACACGCTAAAACATATATCTTGGTAAAATATTCAAAAGAAAGTTGCAATTAAACGAGTTTATGAAAAAAATATGTATAATCTTATTATTTGCTATGAGTTGCAAACAAGAAAGCGCAAAACATAATTTAGAGGACAAGAGTATAGATTATCAGTTTTTAGCAAGATTTCAAAATTGCATTTCTTCCATAGTAATGACACATTTGCATGAATTAGATTATAGAAGTCTTTGTTCTTCTATTGTCTATTTAGAAGCAATAACAGGTGAAAAAAGTAGAATAGTAATGGGGGGATACTATCCCTGTGTTTATGAAAACACTCATTCAGAAGACGATTTTTCTGAGGATTTAAAGATGTGGAGTCGATGGTATGAAGTAAACAAATCTATGATTAATATGCAAAAAGCAGAAAACGCAATACAAAATTATAAAAAAGCAAATAACATTGAAGTTCTTATACCTCCTCCTTATCAAGAAATTTTTGACATTCAAGAAAGAGGAGGCACTCAAAATTGCGATATAGACAACGAGTTTTTCGTAAACTTTCATAATTGTTTGCTTATTATTAGTCTAAACGAGATTAGACAAATGGAGTTTTTGATAAGATTACCAAAAAATACAAATGCGTATCAGTGTATCTCTCTACTTACAGGAATAAAGGGAATAGCTGATTTAGATGAAAAAAAAGCATATTTTTATGATTTCAAAAACTCAGGTAGAGATGATGTTGTAAAAGATTTAAAATACTGGTGCGAATGGTACAATAATAATAAGTGTAGTATGAATATGGAAAAAGCAACAGCAATTTTGAGAAAACATAAACTCCAATTTCCAGACTATTTCACTAAAATTTTGGTAGAAAACTCAAATTAATCTATGAAAAAATCACCCCTATTCCTTTTCCTCTTTCTTTCCGTAGCCGTTTTTGCCCAAAAGAAAGACAGCGTACAGTTAAAGAGAACCGTTTTTGAAGCCCCAAAAGAAATCGCAGGTTTCAAGGTGCGCTATGCAACCCTAAGCAAGGGCAGATACCAAGAGTTTTTCTCTAATGATACCATTCAACAGATTGGTAGTGTACTCTTTAATAGAGTAACTGGCGAGGTAGTAGGCGAAGTGGTCAAAGATAGTCTCTACTTCCCTGCGGACGTGGTAAGTAGGTGGTGGAGTGTCGACCCTCTGGCGGAGAAGTACCCCGAATTAAGCCCTTATGTTTTTGTGGCGAATAATCCGATTAAGTATATTGACCCTGATGGGAGGGATATAGTATTGACTATTACAGATGAAACAGCTTGGAATTTATATGAGAGGGTCGTAAATGAGGGTTTACAAGGTCAATTCCAAATAACACGTACTAAATTATCTGATGGTTCTTATGATTTAGGCATTACTTGCATCAATGGAAAAGGCGATATTAGCAAGATGACAGACGAAGGAAAAGCCTTTTACAATTATATGACAGAAGCTATTGGCGACAGAAGTACCAAAGTATCAATGACCTTAGTTTTAAATAGTGATGATGTGAATGTCGGGCATTATGGTAAGAGTCAATTGGATATGGGTGATATTATTCAATTCAATCAAGGAGGCTCAGACATTGATTATTCAAAACCTACTGGCGCAACACAGCAAGGGAAACTCATTCATGAAACAGTTGAGCAATATGAAAAAGCAAAGATGGACATACCGTATGGTTCACAAGCAGGTTATAATGTAGCACATCCGCCAGCAATACAAGCAGAAAATGCAGTAAATGGTAATGAAAGGCAAGAAAAAGGAAGACTTGGTAGAGGAGTAACATTTCAATATTTTAAAGAAAAAAATGGGACTATGACCGAAGTACGTTACACACTTGGGTCTTCTTTTGGATTTTTTTCCGAACCAATGAAGGTTACTCAAACAAAGTCAACTAAATTACCTAAAAATAAATGATAAAGCTTTTAAATAGGTCAAAATTTCAATATAACAAATATGTTTAAAATAACCATATTTATAATTAGTTCTTTTATTATATGCAGTTGCTACGGAAACCAAAAACCATGCTTAGAACATAAATCTTTCCAAGAAAAATTTAATCACAGCATTAATATGATTATTGATACTGAAAAAATTACAAATGATGGAGGTTTTATAAATGAGGAGCAAATCGAAAACAAGGTAAAAGCAATTTTATTTCTTAATGCTATAACTGGATATG
>JALOMS010000185.1:7605-15776 GCA_025455345.1 Thermoflexibacter sp.
ATGAGTGCAAGATAAGAGATTTACATCATCCTTTATACAATAATGAAAATGATTTGCATCAAGATTTAAAAAAGTGGGAAGAATGGTATAAAGAAAATAAATGTGGTTTTACATCAAATAAGGCTGATAGTTTGTTATTATTATACAATACTGGCAAGTTAAAAAGATAAAATATGAAAAAATCACCCCTATTCTTATTCCTCTTTCTTTCCGTAGTCGTTTTTGCCCAAAAGAAAGACAGCGTACAGTTAAAAAGAACAGTTTTTGAAGCCCCCAAAGAGATAGCAGGTTTCAAAGTGCGCTATGCGACACTAAGCAAGGGTAGATACCAAGAATTTTTCTCTAACGACACTATCCAACAGATTGGTAGCGTTTTATTCAACCGAGTAACAGGCGAGGTAGTAAGCGAAGTAGTCAAAGATAGCCTTTATTTCCCTGCTGATGTGGTAAGCAGGTGGTGGAGTGTCGACCCTCTGGCGAAGAAATACCCTGAATTGAGTCCTTATGTGTTTGTGGAAAACAACCCACTACTAAACATTGACCCTGACGGTAGAGATGTGATTATTTACTACAAAGATGAAAATAACAAACAGCAACAGTTTGTTTTAAATGGCAAAACTGATTTGAGTGCATTACCCAATAATGAATTTGTAAAATCTGCTGTTGCAGCATATCAGTATATGCAAAGTAAAGGGACTGGGAAAAACTTTATTAGTGCAGTGAGTGACTCAGAGGTAAAAATTAAAATGCAAGAATCAAAAGGTACTGATGGAAGTTTCTATGATGATAAGAATCATACGATTAATTGGTTGCCTTTGGGTGGTTATGAAACTGCAAATGGAACAGTGCTATCTCCTTCAACTGTATTAGAACATGAAGCAGACCATGCCTATGACCATGCAAAGAATGCCACTGCACATGAAAAAAGGAGTAATACCAAAGATGAACAATATGGTACAGCCGAAGAAAAAAGAGTAATCACAGGTACAGAACAAAAAACTGCTCGCTCTTTTGGAGAATTGCAGAAAGGAAAAATTACAAGAAATGAACATCATGCAGGTACGAGAGTAATTACTACAAGTCCTACTTCAAATACTATCAATAGACCTGCAACCTACCAATACTTAATGAAATTGCACAATAAAATGCCCTATTATGATTTTAATAAAAAAGCTGAAAAATTTAAAAATAAATAGAAACTATTGGCTTATTATTTACTTATTTTTTGCAACTAATTGCCTCTTTCACAAAGAAGAAGGTAGTTTATATGTCAAATTATATAATTCATATGATATGGAAAGGGAATTTCTATTTTATGAAGATACTATCTTATTTACAGATAATAATGAAAATATAATTTTAAAAAGATATGTAAGAGAGAGTCATTTATTCTTAGATAGTTTAAAATATGGAAATTACATATTGAAGTTTAAAAATATCTATGGAGAAGTAGAAAAAAAATCTATTAAAATTACAAAAATGGCAGATACTTTAAATGTTGATTTAGCCGAACATAATTGGCAAGAATATACAGAAAATCTTATAACTACCTCATTACAAAGTGATGATACACTTAGAATTATTGGTGGTATCAATGTTTCAAAACCAATCCCTCAAAACTATCCCCAAGTTCAAATATGGAAAACTAATAATGAGTATTTTGTTAAACTGCCAAAAATAAACAAAGATAGTTCTGATGGAGAAATGCCTTTAATAAAGCGTTTAGGTTCGCAAATTGACGACGTTAAGAAAGTCGAAATAGAACTTAAAAAAATCAATAAATTACCCATTAGTTGCTCACAGACAACGGATTATTATTTTATTACCCCAAAAGACACATTACATACGATTGATGGAACTTGTAGTTGGAACGGCTTATCAGAATTGTATTATATTCTCAATGGATTTACAAAAAAATAATTATCAATACTTTATGAGGAAAATAATTTGTGCTACATTCATATATTTTTCTTGTTACTTTTGCGTGTATGCTCAATCAGAGTCGAAATATTACGATAATGCTTATCAAAATCTTGCAGAAATGCTTGAAAACAAGCAGGATATAAAACTAAAAAAAGCAGTTTTTTTAACCGAAAATGCTTTTTTAGATAACCAATTATCCTATGGAGAGTTTAATGACAAAATTTATATGTTATCAAATATTTGTCTTGGTTTTTTAAATGCAAATCCATTGCAATATACTGATAATGATATAGATAAAGTTTCTAAATTTACTTCTGTTTTCAAAACCCTTACAGATACTATTAAAATCATTATTCCAAATAATGATACGGTGACTCACCTTCCCTTCGGCTACGACTTCGATGACTTCTTTGGAGATAAAGACTGGTCTAAAACCTTTGTTACTAAACTCTTAGCGACTAAGAAAGGCAACTGCCACTCCCTGCCCTACCTCTACAAAATTTTGTGTGATGAGTTAGGCGCAGAGGCACATTTGGCACTTGCCCCTAATCACCTCTATATCAAGCACCACAGCAAGAAAACAGGCTGGTACAATACGGAACTTACCTCTGCCACCTTTCCCATAGACGCTTGGCTCATGGTATCGGGCTACATCAGCGTAGAGGCAGTGCAGAACGCCCTTTACATGGACACCATAGGTACGCACCGCGCAATTGCCTTGTGTGTCGTGGACTTGGGGCAAGGCTACACCAAGAAATTTCCTGAAAATGACGGCACTTTTGCCTTGCAGTGTTGCGAGTTGGCATTACAGCACTTCCCTAACTGCGTGAATGCCTTGCTCTTAAAAGGTGAAACCCTGCTTAGTCAGTACAAAAAATTGGTACAGAGCAAAGGTAAAGACGACAGCGAAACCAAAGCAAAATTTGCCAAAATGAACCAAGTTTACAAGCAAATCTACCAATCAGGCTATCGCCAAATGCCCAAAGAGATGTACGCCAATTGGCTCTTGGACTTGAAAGAAAACAAGGATAAGTATATGAATAAAAAAGTAGCAGTGTTTAAGAAGTAAATACAATTATTTCATTCACCAATAAGACACGGGGTGTCCCACACTAAAACACAAAGAAATCTATAAAATACTAAACTTAGTGCCTTAGTGTCTTAGTGGTAAAACAAAAACAACAAACAATATGAAAAAATCATTTATACAGCTACAAGCATAAGGCTTGCAATAAAAAAAGATTTAAGGCTCCGCCATGATTCAGTGAGCAATGATAATTTTTGTCCTTAATACAGTCTTTTCCTCAAATCAATAGTTTTAATATCTTTTAATTCTTGTTTGACGAAATACGTGTCTGTATTGATTTCAAATGTAGAAAAATCTCCTAAGTATTCATAAATAAAATCACATTCATAGTATTGGGTAGCGTGCCGCTGAGAGAAGGAGTGCCAAGTTTTGCTATTGATGAGGATGCGTACGGGGGTATGAAGCAGAAGAGGGCAAAGCTCGTAGCTTTCACGCGCAGGATACCCGTGCATGATGGGGTCAGACTTGACCAAGCGCAACCAAAGCGTTCCTTCATTTTTGAAAATGATAAACCAACGAGGCACATATAAAACCTGCTCAAAAAAATCTCTTGTTTCTTCATTGGCAACATATTCCAGTAAAAGTGGGGATTTTTTATAAAAATCGCTGTTTTCTAACTTTTTTTCAGAGATAAAAAGCCTGTCTTCCTCGACAAAAGAAGACACTTCGCACACCCAATGCCCTTCCAAAATTGGTTTTTTGGTAATAGTAGCATTATGATAATCCGTCTTATCAAAAACGCGATGATGATGCCAAATGCGAATAACGGGTTTTGGAGGTGTAAACTTGTGTTGATTCATAACTTTCTCTACATTGATGAAAATGCAAGAACAAATCTACATTTATTTTACATGATTTTTATTTTTTAATTCCCTCTCAAAAAAATTTCCCCCCCCACGTAGGGGTAAACTTCTTTCCAATTGTATTATCCACGAAAACTAAGAAGTTCAAGTGTATAAATAAGAACTTTACCTACCAATGTAAGCGTTACTTTTGCACCAACAAAACTTCAAAGCCGAGCCTTGAAGCAGTGGGAGAAATTGGCTAAATCATGTTGATTTCATCACATTGTATTTTCAAATTTTTACTTCTTTTGTGTGATTAATTTCACCCTAAGTGATGATACATTCACTAAACTAAAAAATTCATTATGAAACGCAGACAATTTTTACAAAAAACGAGCTTAACTATCCCTTCACTTGCCTTGTCTTCCTCTTTGCTGGCAAGTTGTAGTGGCAAAGAGCAGTCTATTGTACCTATCCAAACAGACAAAGAGGTCATTATCATTGGTGCAGGCATTTCAGGGCTTGCGGCGGCAAAGGTACTGAACGACAGAAAAATAAAAGTTACAGTAATAGAGGCACAAGAAAAAGTAGGCGGTCGCTTACGAACAGACAGGACTTTGGGCGTGCCTTTTGATGAAGGTGCAAGCTGGATTCACGGACCCAAGGGAAATCCATTGACGGACTTGGCAAAAAATGCAGGTGCAAATACTTTTTTGACTAATGATGACAGCCTTGCTATTTTTGACACTAATGGCTCACAATACAGCGACAGAGCTACTGAGAGAGCATACAAAGACTATGAAAATAGCCTCAAAGAGGTACAAAACAAGGGAAAAATAGACCAAAGTTTTCAACAGGTTTTCGGTGCATTGTACCCTTCCAACCTCAACGACCGTCTTTGGAAATATATGCTTTCTGCTTACTTGGAGTTTGACACAGGCTCAGATATTTCAGAGCTTTCTTCCTTAGATTTCTATGATGATGAGGCTTATAATGGCGAAGATGTTATCATTACCAATGGCTACGACACCATTGCCAATTACCTTGCCAGAGGGCTGAACGTGAAACTCAACGAGCGTGTTTCCTCAATTGATTATTCAGGTGAAAAGGTAAATATTATTGCTAATCAGCAAAAGCACTCTGCTGATTTTGTGATTATTACTGTCCCCTTGGGCGTACTCAAACAAAATGTCATTGCTTTTAATCCCCCTCTACCTCTTGACAAACAACAAGCAATCAGCAAAACTAATATGAGTGCAGTCAATAAATTCCTTTTGATTTGGGATAATATATTTTGGAACAACGACTTACAATATATTGGTTTCACTCCTGAAACAAAAGGCAAATTTAACTATTTCCTAAACGTCAAAAAGTTTGTCAATACGAATGGCTTAATGACTTTTGCCTTTGGAAACTATGGAAAACAAACTGAGCAAATAACAGATAGTCAAATAATTATAGAAATTATGGGGAATTTACGCGCAATTTATCCCAATGCTCCTAACCCAAGACAGATGCTAAGAACCAAATGGAGTTCCAATATAAACAGCTACGGTTCTTATTCCTTTGCTACCAATGGTGCGCGTTCTACTAATTTTGACATTATTGCCACAGAAGTAAGCAATAAAGTATTTTTTGCAGGCGAACATACTAACAGAGCGCATAGAGGAACTGCCCACGGAGCTTACGAAAGTGGACTGAGAGAAGCAAATAAAATTATCAAACTTCTGGATTAAAGTAGCAAAAAAAAATTTCCCTCCCCACATAGGGGTAAACTTACTCCTACTTGTCTTACTTACGAAAACCCCAAAGTTCGACTTTATAAGCAAGAACTTTTCGCTTATAAGAACATTCTTAGGTTTTCATTTTACCCTGTAATTTTGAATCGTCAAATAAATTTAAAAAATGAACTCATCATTCATAACTTATAACTCATAACTAAATAAAATTAATTTATATGAAAACTAACTTTTTAAGTATTGGGGGTAAAGCCCTGATAGTAGGCTCGTTATTCTATTTTTTAAGCGTATTTTTCTATACGGCATTTGCCCAAACTGCGAATACGCAAACGGTCAAGGGTCGCCTGCTCGATACCCAATCCAAATCTCCACTCATAGGGGCTACGGTCGTGGTCGTGGGTTCGTCCCCACTGATTGGTGTTACAACTGATAACGAAGGCTATTACAAACTTCCAAATGTTCCTTTTGGTCGCGTAACTTTGAAGATTTCTTACATCGGCTACGAGGAGCAAGTAGTTCCAAATGTGTTAGTTACCTCTGGGAAGGAAGTCATCATGAACTTTGAGTTGGTAGAAAGCCTCACTACTTTGGAGGCAGTAGAAATCAAAGCGGACAATGGGGAAGAAAAAGGTACGCTCAACAATGAAATGATTACGGTCAGTGCCAGAACGTTCAACTTAGAGGAAACGCGCCGCTACGCAGGTAGCCGCAACGACCCTGCGCGCATGGCTTCCAACTTTGCTGGGGTGGTGGGCAACAACGACTCCCGCAACGACATCGTGATTCGCGGCAACTCTCCTACGGGTTTATTGTGGAGAATGGAAGGGGTGGACATTCCGAACCCCAGCCACTTTGGGGCGTTGGGAGCAACAGGCGGTCCCGTAAGTATGCTCAATAACAACGTTTTAGACAAATCTGACTTCATTACAGGTGCTTTCCCTGCCATGTACGGCAATGCAACGGCGGGGGTGTTTGACTTGCAAATGCGTTCTGGGAACAATGAAAAAAGGGAATATACAGGGCAGTTGGGCTTCAACGGTTTTGAGTTGGGTGCGGAAGGACCTTTTTCCAAAAATTCAAGAGCCTCCTATTTAGTGAATTACCGCTACTCTGCTTTGGGTGTTTTTGGCAAATTGGGTTTAAATTTAGGCACAGGCAGTTCCGTTCCCGATTACCAAGACGTGAGTTTTAAAATAGACATTCCAACTACCAAAGCGGGCAGATTTACGCTTTTTGGCATAGGCGGGAAAAGCAAAATTACCTTAAAACCAGAAACAAGTGATGACAATATTTATGGCGACAGCACCCAACAAGGTTACTACGCTACGCACTCTGGCATGGTCGGTTTTTCTCACTTATATTTCTTTAATTCAAAGACTTACGGCAAATTGACTGTGGCGGCAACCTCTTCGGCTGTGTCTAACTTGAACGACTCAATCAGCACAGAAAACAAAGTTCCATTCAATATTTGGGATGACCAATCTGCCCAAAATCGCTTGACGGTGAACTACGCTTTGAATACAAAATTCAGTGCCAAAAGCAATTTGAGTGTGGGTTTCTTTGCTCACCGCTTGGGTTTTGACTACAAGACCACTTTTTGGCGAGCCTCAAAGAAATCTTATGAGAAACTCAATGATAATCAAGGAGATACTTATTTGATGAATGGTTATGCCCAATGGCAGTACAAGTTTAGCCCTTCTCTTACCATGAATGCAGGACTTCACTACCAGCACTTTGCGCTAAATGGCAGTAAATCAATAGAGCCACGTTTTGGTTTGCGCTACCAATTAGCACAAAATCAGTCGCTTAACTTTGCCTTTGGTATGCACAGTCAGTTAGCACCCTTGCAAGCCTACTTTACCAAAACACGTTTGGACAATGGAAATTACATAGAAACCAATCAAAATTTAGGGTTTAGCAAGAGCAATCACTACATTGTTTCTTACGACAATCGCCTGTCCCAAACGCTAAGAATGAAAGTAGAGGCATACTATCAAAACCTTTACAATGTGCCTGTTACGCAAAGACCTACTTACGTTTCTTCCTTGAATTTTGGCGCAGATTTCAGCGTGCCTGACGTAGATAGCTTGGTAAACAACGGCACAGGAACAAATTACGGTTTGGAATTTACCTTAGAAAAGTTTTATGACAAGGGCTATTATTTCTTGGCAACCGCTTCTTTGTTTGATTCTAAGTTTGCAGGGAGCAATGGCATAGTCAAAAATACGGCTTTTAATAACAACTATGTGTTCAACTTTTTGGCAGGTAAAGAGTTCAAAGTGAGCAAGAAAGGCGTGCTAAGTTTGGATACCAAAGTTACGCTTGCGGGTGGCAGACGCTACACACCACTTAACGTAGAAGCCTCCCAAGCAAAAGGCGAAGCAGTTTATTATGAAGACCAATTTAACGACAAGCAGTTCAACGACTACTTCCGTTGGGACGTAAAACTGACTTACAGACGCAACGGAAAGAAAACCATGCAAGAATGGTTTATAGACGTGCAAAATGTATTGAATACTCAAAACGTATTTTTCCAATATTTTGACGCAAAAAACTCCGCACAACGCACTGTTTACCAGTTAGGTCTGTTCCCCAATGTGAATTATAGAATACAGTTTTAGGGTTTATCGATTCAGA
>JALOMS010000186.1 GCA_025455345.1 Thermoflexibacter sp.
TACTCAAGGGCTTTGAAGAGTTCTTCCTTGCGTTGGTAAATCACCCCAATATTGTTCATAGTTGTAGAAAGTTGGGTACTGTCTTTGGCTTCTTTATCTTTTTGCATAGATTTTTCATAATAATCCAATGCCTTGTCCATCTCTCCTTTACTATCATAAACAGTCCCCAAATTGTGCAAATCTCTTGCCATGCCTTTGAGATTGCCAATGGATTCATCTATTTTGTAGGCTTGCAGGGTATATTCTATGGATTTGACATAATCACCAAGCCGCCAATTAAAAGTTCCTAAGTGAGATAGAAACTCCGCCTCATAAGTTTTATCTTTGGTTTTGAGGGCTAAGTCCATGCCTTCTTTAATAAAATTCAGTGTTTTTATAGGGTCTTTGGTTTGATTAGCACGTACTGAATCTGACAATATTTTCATACGTGTATGATTAGAAAGGTTTTGAGGATTTTGCAAACCTTGCAAACTATCTATCCGCTTGCTATTTTGAGCAATCGCAGTGGAAAAGACAAGCAAAAAATATAAAAGTGTAAAATTTTTCTTGAAAAACATCGTCTTAGTTAGATGTTAAAGCATAAGCAGAATTACAACTATTAAGATTCGGCAGGTAAATCTACAAAATACGATATTTAGTAAAATTAGGAAATTATGATTGAATATAATAGTATGTTTCTATTTTTTTTGTCAGAAAAGAATAAAAAATGAAAATAACCAATATAGTTGCTCACCAAAGTCCAACTTTTTCACTAACATCAAGGGAAAAAACAAAGAGTTGCTCCAAAAAGTATGGGCAACTCTTTTATCTTGTCTGCGATTTTTATAAGCAAAAATGAGGAGAGCAACTTTATACAGCAAAACTTTCTCCACACCCACAAGTGCGCGAAGCATTAGGATTGATGAATTGGAAACCTTTGCCATTTAAGCCGTCAGAAAAATCAAGTATTGTACCCGCCAGATACAACAGACTTTTCTTATCTACCATGATTTTTACACCTTTATCTTCAAAAACCCTATCATTAGGCTGTGAGGAATCATCAAAATCCAAGTCATACATCAATCCTGAGCATCCTCCGCCTTTGACAGAAACCCTTACATTGTGATTTTCCGTTTTCCCTTCTTGACTACGGATTTCTACTATTTTATCTTTTGCTTTATCTGTAATATTAATCATAAAACTACCAAGATATATTTGAGTGGAGCGTAATTAATTAAACATAACTATCAAAATCTACATTTTGTTTAGTAAATGATTTTAATAAACTTTTAGTTCCCTATATATTGCTAAAAAATACAAGACAAAGCTAAGTCATCAATTATATTTGCATGCAACAGAGATTTTTGCTAATATTGTTCCCTATAAATTAAGAAGTAAGCCCATGATGTATCGGTATATAAAAATTTTCGTTTTTTTGTCTTTATTTCTATCCATCTTCTCTTTCAGACAAAGCGAGGAGGAAAACTATTATATCGTTTATATACAAGAAGACATTTATCTTAATCAAAAACGCTTGCAAGTCAAAGACAGTATTCCTGCCGATGCCTCGCTTAGATTTAGTAGCTCTACGGCAAAGGCTATAGTCTTTTCGCCTGATAAGGGCAAGTTTATCCTTACTGCGAACAGCGTGAAACCCAATGCACAGGGCAAGTACATTGCAAAAATAAAAGATGTGCTTATTGCTACGCTTGACTACTTCTCCTCAGGGACGCGAGCAGGCGCAATCGCCTACGTCAATACTACTGACTTTGCTACTTCGCTCTTGGACAATCCCTTAGAAGACGACCAAATCACCATCTACTTTATTCCCAAAAAGCCCAATTCTATCTTACCTGTACCTGCCAATTTGATGAGTGAAGATGCTTACTTTTACTTAAAAAATGCCACATATATCATTCCTATTCCTATCAATAAAGAGAATAAATTAGTATTTAGTAAGCGAATGATAGATGATAAAAATCAGACAGTCAATATATTAAAACTTAAAAACTTGGAGTTTATTTATGCTCGTGCTTCTCCCGCTTCACAATACCTCATCGGGAAGGTCAAATTTGAATCATTTTAGCCAAAATTTATTACTAAAGATATGAAAACCATTGAATTTGAAACATACGCAGAAAATGGGCTTGTCCGTCTTCCTGCCGAATTGGGTGCTTACCAAAATTCTAAAGTAAGAATCACCATCTTTGTAGAAGACAAAAGCATCCAACCAATTGAAAACCAAACTAATGCGGAGAAATATAGCAAATATATAGACACATCTAATTTGGACTTTGCCTTAGAGGGCTTGTTTGCCATCGCTACTTCCATCAGCAAAACCAATAAAGAATACGAAGCCCTACAAGTATCTTTGCAGGCATTTGGAAAACAGACCATAGAAGCCATGCGCCAAGCCAAAAGTGGAGAAAAATCCATAGAAGAAAGCAATACCATTGTCATGGAAACCTTACAGAAAGAAGAAGAAACCAAAAAAGAAGCAGACAACAAAGCCAAAGAGCTTTCGGAGTTAGCTTATTTGAAAACCCAAATCCAAGAAGTAGTCAATAGGCTTAAAATCCAAGAAAATATTGACCATACAGTACATCAAAAAATGCCAAACTCCTCAGAAACCATAGATACCATCGAGCGAATGAAAAGCAAAATCATTGAAAAAGAAGAACTAAGCAGGGTTTATGAAAAATATAAAAACAAAAATGAAATAGACCCCAAGGTAGAAAAAGAAATCAATGATATACTCGACTTAGAGGCAAAACGCAGGCAAGAAGCCGTAGAAGAATTAAAAAAGAAAATAGGAATAGAGTAACAAAAAGTAGATTTTGTAAACCTATGACTATCAATATAGAAGCCCAAAATGAATTTATGTAATTTTTTTTCAAAAAATTGTACTTTTTAATTTGAATTACAAAAAAAATTATACTTTTGCGGTAAGAAAATTTGATAGTAGCAGTTTTGAACTCATTGTCAAAAAATTTGTACAATTTTGATTTGTATTTTAACAAGTTTTTATATTCCGTAAAAACTTTTTTGATAGAATCACGTACAAATAATCAAAACAAAAAACTGAACCCCAATTTTATACTTCATAGAATTTTAACTTTACCTATTTTAAAGCCAAAGCTTTTAATTTTCAGTATTTCATCTCTGATTTAACTAAAACTAAGACACTTATGAAGTCATCAACAACAGGAGAAAAAGTTCGTTACTCAGAATCTGAGTTAAAGGAATTCGAAGAATTATTGCAAACTAAACTAAAAGAATCTAAGGAAAAACTTACTCATCTTAAACAGTCTATGAATAGACGCGCTACAGGCGAAGACGATAATGTCAATGGCATGAAATCCTTAGAAGACGGAGCGGACGCATTAGAAAAAGAGCAACTTAACCAACTCGCCGCCCGCACACAGAAATACTTAACCCAATTGGAAAATGCCTTAGTAAGGATAAAAAACGGGACTTATGGTATCTGTGTAACTACAGGGAAACTGATTCCTAAAGAAAGATTAAGAGCAGTGCCTCATACCCAATATTCCATAGAAGCCAAAAGAGGCAATTAAAAGAATAACTAACAAGGTCGAGATATGTGCTTCTCGACCTTTTTTTAGAGATATTTGACTATTTTCAAATAATTTAAGAACTTTGCGAACCTTTTAGTTAAGCTAAGTATTTTATACATAAACAATTTTGCCAAAATGACTAAGGTTTCATAAGCAATGATGTCAGATTCATCTCATTTTCTTTCTACACACGTAGAAGCTCTTGTATTCTGTTCGCCCACTCCGATTCAAATTCAGGAAATCCAACAGTGTATCTCTGAGCTTTTAGATACAGAAGTCCCTTTGGAACACATAGAAGAAGCGATAAACCTGCTCATAGAAAAATATCAAAGTGATGATTTTGCTTTCCAAATCTCTTATATTGGCGGCGGTTATCAGATGCTTACAAAACCTAAATATCAAGCTATCATCAATATACAGCTCAAGCAAAAATCTAAAAAACGGCTTTCTAATGCATCTTTAGAAACTTTAGCCGTAATTGCCTACAAACAACCTATTAGCAAACCTGAAATAGAGCAAATCAGAGGCGTAGGGTGCGATTATGCGATTCAAAAATTATTAGAAAAGGAACTTATCGAAATCAAAGGTAAATCAGAGGCAGTCGGAAGACCGCTCCTTTACGGTACAAGTGCCAAACTAATGGATTATTTGGGGATAAATACCCTCAAAGACTTACCTACTCCAAAAGATTTTAGCGCAGAAGCTAATGAGATAGGTAATCAACAATAACTGTGAAACATATCATGAGGATATGTTACTTTCATTTTAGAGATAACACACACAATGGAAAAAAACTTTAAAGACAAAAAATCACGTCCTTCTCGCTTGGGAAAGCGTAATGAGGCAAGTAATTCGTTTGACAACAAAAAGTCAAGAAACTCTTTTGCTCAAAATAGCAATGCTGACAAAGAAAATAAAACTAATAGAAAACCAAAATTTGATAAGTCCGACAACAACAATAAATCTTTTGGGAATAGAAAGAAATCAGGAATCCGTACAACCCAAAGTAAAGAGTATGATATAGAGCAACTTACAGGTGTGAAAGCACAAAAGTCTAATTTCAAATCTCGCAATTACAATCGTTCTACTCAAAACAAACCAGAAGAAGACCATTTCTACGGCAAACCCTTTGAAAAAAAGACAAATAAGTCCAAAGAAAGTCGTGAAAGGTCTTTTGATAAGCCTTTCCGCAAAGAAGATAAGCCATTCAGAAAGCGCACCAACAATTCTTCCAGTCAAGGAGAAGGCAATTCTTACGAGCAAAAAGGAAGAAATTTTAATAAATTTTCAAATAATACAGAAGGAAAACCTTTCAGAAAGCGCACCAACAATTCTTCCAGTCAAGGAGAAGGCAATTCTTACGAGCAAAAAGGAAGAAGTTTTAATAAGTTTTCAAATAATACAGAAGAAAAACCTTTTAGAAAACGCACCAATAATTTTGATAATGATGAGAAATCCTTTCCTAAAAAAGATAATTTTCAGAAAGAAAATAAACCTTTTAGAAAGAGAGAAACTACCTCAAAAGACAACCAAACCTCTAACATAAAATCAAGGAATAATGATTTTAATAAAAAGTTAGAATTTGAAGATTTTAGTTATGGAGAAAATGCCAAATCTAAAAGTAGATTTGATAGAACAGGAAAACTTAATGAGCAAAAAAGTAAGTTTCCAAATAAACAAAAAACCACAGAAAATAAGACTTATGAAGAAAAAAGGATAAAAACTCCTGACTATGACTTGAAAAAATTTAAAGAAATAGAAACAAGCATAGCCGAAAAAGAACGCGTCAAACGCAAAAGAATCACTAAAAAGAAAGATGAAATCAACTATGAAGAAATAAAGACAGACCATAAAGAAGTACGTCTTAATCGTTTCATCGCCAATGCGGGAGTATGCTCGCGTAGAGAAGCCGATGAACTCATCGCCAAAGGACGTATCAAAATCAATGGAGAAGTAATGACTGAATTAGGCTATAAAGTAAAACCAACTGATTCTGTGTATTTTGACGACGAACCTTTGAAAAAAGAAAGAATAGTCTATGTATTACTGAACAAACCCAAAGACCACATCACTACCACAGACGACCCTGAAGGTAGAAAAACAGTCATGAATCTGGTGAAGCAAGCCTGTAACGAGCGTATCTATCCTGTCGGAAGGCTTGACCGCAATACCACAGGATTATTATTAATGACCAATGACGGCAAACTGGCTGAAAAATTAGCACACCCCTCCAATAACATCAAAAAAGCATATCAGATTCTTTTAGAAAGACCTATTTTGGAAGAAGATTTCAACAAGATAGTGCAAGGTATAGAGTTAGAAGATGGACTAATCAAAGCGGACAAAATATCTGTCATTTCAGATGATGGTTCGGCTTTGGAAATGCAAATACATAGTGGTCGCAATCGCATTGTCCGTCGTATTTTTGAACATCTGGGTTACGAGGTCTTGAGGTTAGATAGGGTAGGGTACGCAGGACTGACTAAGAAAGGACTAACCAGAGGCGAATGGCGTTATCTTACAGAGCAAGAAGTCATTAGGCTAAAATACTTTGTCAAATAAAATGAGGAATACAATAGCTACTCATATTATATGTGTAAGCTATTGTATTCTATTTTTTTCAAAAATTTAATCTACTATTTGCCCTATAATATGTCTATTACTCATCAACTTGCCCTTACTTTTATTTCAGGAATTGGTTGCGCGCTCTCTAAGCAACTCATTAGCTATTGTGGGTCTGCTGAAAAGGTATTCCAAGCCAGCAAAGGCAAATTACTTAGAATTCCTAATATTGGTGAAGTATTGGCAGACCAAATACTACAAGAAAGCAAAAGTGCTTTGCAAAGAGCTGAAATAGAAATAAATAAATGTGAGAAAGATGGAGTCAAAGTATTGTCTTATTTAGAAAAAGACTATCCCGCCCGACTGAAAGAATTAGAGGACGCTCCTACCATCTTGTTTTATAAAGGGGAAGCAGACCTGAATCAGCCCAAAATTATCAGCATCGTAGGTACAAGACAAGCAACAGACTATGGTAGAAATGTTACTGAAGATATTATTAATGAAATAAAAGTATATAATCCTCTAATAATTAGTGGATTAGCTTATGGAATAGATATTACCGCTCACCGTTCCGCACTCAAAAATGGCTTACAAACCGTTGGTGTATTAGGACATGGCATAGATATTATCTACCCAGCTTCTCACAAATCTACCGCCCAGCAGATGATACAACAAGGCGGCTTGCTTACAGAGTACCCCTTGCAAACACCCATAGATGCGCGCTATTTCCCTCAAAGGAATCGAATTGTTGCGGGGCTTTCTGATGTAGTCATTGTCGTAGAAGCAGGAGAAAAAGGTGGCGCACTTATCACAGTAGAAATCGCCAATCAGTACAGCAGAGAAGTATTCGCAGTAGCAGGGAATATCTATAATAAGTATTCTTTAGGTTGTAATAACTTGATTAAGAACCATCAAGCGCACATACTAACTTCTGTCAAAGATATTGCGATACTTATGAACTGGCAGGAAGGGCAGGTCAATACCAAAGACATCAAAAAGAAGCTAATCATTGATTTGGACACAGAAGAAAAAGTTATTTACGATTTGCTGACTAAAAACAAAGAATTGCATTTGGACGAGTTGGGTTGGCAATCCCAATTAGGAGTAAGTAAAGTAGCTACTATTTTGCTACAAATGGAATTCAAAAATATCATTAAAGCCTTACCGGGGAAAAAATTTACTTTGTTGTGATTGCAAAGCAACAAACTTTACCCAAGTCTGTTGCTTTGGAAACAAATTTTTGATAAGTGAAAAAAATAACTAAAACATTAGCCCTGAATTGAGCGCAAATACTTGACTCATCAATGGATTATTTTGGTTTATGACGGCAGTTAGACCTCTGATATAACGGAATTCAAAAAAAAGAGCGAGATTATTTTTGAGAGGAGTTTCTATTCCTATCCCAGTCGTACCGCTCAGTTCTAAGCGATTAGTAGAGGCAGACTTAGTAAAATTTGTATGTGAGCTATTGATAGTAGGTTCTATAGTGCTACTCCCCCTGATTAAATAACCTACTTCTCCACCAAATAATACATAAGAGTTTGTTTTTCTTTTGGTACTCAATTGCCAGTTGATGAGCAAAGGCACAGATAAATATTTTAGAGATGTTCTAAATTGAGCATCAAACAACAATGTTCCTATGCTACTTGTAAATTGTACTTCATCACTAAATCCTTTTTGGCTGAACATTGGCATTGCAACCAAATATAACCTCTTGAGATAGTGGTATTTTATTTTCATTCCAACATTATAACCCAATAGAAAATTATATTTGATTGAAGTATTTGGGACTCTGGCATTGGCAAAATTTGCACCGAAGGTAAACCCATATAAAAGTTTTTGTTGGGAAAAGCAAAAATGACTGCCTACTATTAACAATAGCAATAAAAATAACTTTTTCATAATCAGAGATTTTAATGGTTAAAAATAATTACTTGATTTGCTTTTTAATAGTAGTAATCTAAATCATATAGAATCAATAAAATAAATGGTTAAGAACAAAGATAAGAAATTTGTAAGAATAACTAA
>JALOMS010000777.1 GCA_025455345.1 Thermoflexibacter sp.
ATTATATTGAAAAATAACCTAAGCCAAGTGCTTGACTTTCAACTTATTGAAAGACTTGCCAAGGAATAACAAATCTTATGCCGCTCAGTATTGATTTAGCTTATACAAATAATCAAAATTCTTATAACTTTACAAGCATCTTAATAATCAAAGATATATGGATTTTGGAAAACTTCATGACATTAGTAAAGTAGATTTTTCTTTACCCTTTGACCATCTTCAGACCGCAGTAACCTTAGCAAGAAGCAAAAGGCAATCATTGCAAGTATATGTAGGCTGTCCTGTGTGGAGTTGTGAGGAATGGGTGGGTAAGTGGTATCCCGCCAAAACGCAAAGCAAAGACTATCTCAAGTATTATGCCCAACAGTTCAATACCATAGAATTGAATACGACTCATTATCGTATCCCCGACCTAAGCACGATTGATAGGTGGCGAGAAAGCACGCCTACTTCTTTTCGGTTTTGTCCAAAGATTCCGCAGGTAATTAGCCATGACCAACTTCTACAAAATACAGACCTGCTTACACAAACTTTTTGCGAAAATGTTTTTGAATTGGGAAGTCGTTTGGGCATTTGTTTTCTTCAGCTACCGCCTTATTTTTCGGTGGACAAATTGCCAATATTAGAAAACTATATCAAATCCTTTCCAGCACAAGTACCCCTTTCTGTGGAGTTTAGACACGAAGCATGGTTTGTAAAGAAGCATGGAGTAGCTCCTATAGACAGGGCTACTGAAATTCTTGAACAGTATGACATTAGTACAGTAATTTGTGATGTTTCTGGGCGGAGAGATGTACTTCACCAACGGCTTACCAATAGCACTGCGGTCATTAGATTTGTGGGAAATAGTCTCCATGCCACTGATTATCAGCGAATAGACGAGTGGATTACTCGTATCGGAGCATGGTCAAAGGAAGGATTGGAGAAGCTATATTTTTTCATGCATGAACCCGATAATGTCCTATCTCCTGATTTGGTTGTGTATTTTATAGAAAAGCTAAAGCGGCAGTTGGGCATACAACTAAAATTACCAATTTCTTATGAGGCTAATCTAAATAAGCAAGCGAAATTATTTTAGCTTGCAAAACATTACAAGAAGATTTTTGATATTTTCTTGTTTTAACTCTATGTAATAAAAAAATCAATATTGTATTTTCGTTTAATTTATATAAATTTTTTAATAAGCAAAGACTTTATACTTTTAAAATTAGTTTTCTCTAATGACAAGTTAGCCTTTTGTTTATCAGTACAAATAATTGTGCAATTAGATAAAAACTGTTTTTTTTCATAAAGCGTAAGGAAAATCTAAAATTTACAAATATCTACTTTAATAATATTTGTAAATTATTTTTTTATTAGTAAATTGGAGAAATTTTTTATAAGAATTGGCATAAGACTTACAATGTAACTTTTAAAATTCCTAAAACGCACTCAATTACAATGGCTAAGTTAAAAAATATCATAAAACAACTATCGTCTAATGACTATGAGGCTATCTACAACTCCTTGGTGGAGAGTAATGCAGAAAAATCTGCTTTATTGCTGAAGTATATGAGAGAAAAACAACTCTCTGACAGCAAAATCATGGAAGATTTAGATGTAAATACCAATGCCTACTATACATTACGTTCGCGCCTAAATCAAAAGATAGAGGAATATTTGCTTAATCAAATGGAAAGTCCTCGTACAGAGTTACTTAAAAAAGTGGCAAATATTAATGAAATTATTTTCACCAAAAAGCAAGCAATTGCGATTGCTACCCTCAAAAAGTTAGAGAGAGAGTTATTGGATTACGACCTGTCCAATGAGCTTACGATTGTTTATAAGAACTTAAAGAAACTACATATTAACTCGTCTGATTTTTTCACTTACTCGCAATTGTATAACAGACACATTGCCTATATGTTAGCTGTGGATAAGGCGGAGGATATGTTAGCCGAATATTTTAAAAAATTTGGTGTTTTTGCGCTTTCTGGAGATGAAACAGACAAGTGGGGCTTAATACTGATTAACAATGAGATGACCAATATCGCCAATATGTATCAATCTCACCGCTTGAAGGTATATCAAAATTTGAAACCTATTGAGGATATATTGGAAGAAGTAAGTAAAACTTTTGATTTGTATAAGGCAGACTCTATTTATTATCACCTGAAATTGGTCTTCGAGTACCTCAAGTTAGAATACTATAATCACTACAAGATATTCAAAAAAGCAGAGAAATTCTATGAAGATGTAAATGAATCTTCTTCTATGTTATTGGCAAATTATAATCTATTTACTTATACTTCCCAATTTCTCTCTACCAAGATGGAAAGAGCGTTGCGTATGGGGATTCATGCCCAACTCTACGATGAGAATGAGGCAATGTTTGAAAATTTTGAGTATGATGATGAAAATACCGCATTGTATGTCAATTACATAGTTTATCGGGCGATTTGTTGTTATTATACTGACAAATACTCTGAGGCGGCAAAATGGTTGAATGACTTGTTGAATGATTTGAGCATGAAACGTTTTCCGTATGCAACCATAGAAATCAAATCAATTCTTGCCTTACAATATTGTTTGATGAAAGAAATGGACTTATTTAACCAACTGGTAAATAGTATCCAAAGACAGATTCGTATTCTTGGCAAAGAAGATTGTAGTCATATCATTAGCTTCTTAAAAATTATGAAAATCGCAACAAGTGAGGCTAAAAGAGAAAAACCTGAGAAAATCAAAATGGTAGCAGACCGTATGTCAGATGTGGATAGGAGGCTATTTTCGCCTACGAAGTACATTCAGGTAGATGAAAAATTGATTGGATTACTTTGCGGTTTAGATTAGTTAATGTACCGAATGTATCATTTGATCACTGTCTAGAACTGTTGCCCATACTTACTGTATAGGACATAATTGGGGTTCTCCTCATGATCCAGAAAACTGCGCACCGAGTCCAAAGGGATCGCGCTGAAGCGCGAGGTTGATGAGATCGAGCGCTTGCTCGGCCTGCATGCGTGCATCGCCTCGCGTGAGCTGATCGGCATCGAACTGGAGGGTGAGGTTGAGTACGGCGAG
>JALOMS010000187.1 GCA_025455345.1 Thermoflexibacter sp.
AATTAAGAATTAAGAATTAAGAATTAAGAATTAAGAATTAAGAATTAAGAATTAAGAATTAAGAATTATAATTTTTAATAGTTTTTATTTTATCAACATTTTTCTATTCTTTTCGTATATTTGGGTATTGAATTCTATCCTTCTAAACCATATTTCTCCATGCTTATAACCCATAAAAATACACCTATTCAAATAGCCACTAAGTCCTTTGCGAGCGGTGGCGAGGGTGCAGTTTATCACATACTTGAGCCAAAAAGTCTATCCAAGCAAATTGTAAAGATACTCAAGCCCTCTAAGCGCACTCCTGAGCGCGAGGAGAAGATGAAATATATGCTTGCTCATCTTCCTGCCTATGCCAATGACCCAAGCAACGCACTGATTTGGGTCAAAGAGTTAGTGTATGAAGATGGGAAATTTGTAGGTTATACGATGGACATGGCAAAAGGGGTCAAGTTAGAATACCTTTGTGGTAGCAAAATAGCCAAAAGCATTGGCAAAGACTATCAAAAGTACGATTTCAAATACAAAGAAGCCTATTTTTGGCGATTGAAGGTCGCTTTTAGCTTGGCAGTGGCAGTCGTACAGCTTCATCAAACCAACCAATACGTAGCTGTCGACCTCAAACCTGACAATATCATCGTACAGCCCGACGGTAGAGTATCTTTGATAGACATGGACTCTATTGAGGTTATTGAAAATCAGCAAGTTTTGTATCCAGCCTCCGCGCATACGCCAGAGTTTGCTCCTTGGGAAAGTTTACAAATCGGCAAAGACCTTATTCCTGAAAATTGGGATAGGTTTAGCTTGGCGATTAATATTTACAAATTGCTATTTGGGGTTCACCCTTTTACAGGAACGTGTAAAGCTCCTTATGAATCCTGCAATAATGTAGAACAACTTATCCAAAATGGCTTATTCCCTTTCTTAAAAGAAAAATATTTTGAGGTTATTCCTCCCCCTCATAAACGCTTCTTACAGAGTGATTTGGAAATACAAAACTTATTTCTGAAATGTTTTGACATGGACACACCTGCCCCCCAAAGACCTACTGCGATGAATTGGTGCGAGACCTTGTTGCCTTATGCGCGTATGGTGCTGAATACTCCGAAAATAGAGGAAGAACAACCCAAGAAAAAGGTTTCACTCAATACTACTGCACCCCATAAACGGAAGAATAAAACAAAATCTACACTTGCAATTTTTAGGAAAAAGCCAAATAACAAACTCCCTTATTCATCTACTTCTACCTCTTGGTGGGCAAAATTTGTTCGCATCCAAAACCGCATTACCCCCGAATTGATTATGTTATTCCTTCTTGTATTTGGTGGCTTAGCGGGCATATCTGCCAATTATTTCTCTGCCCAACTCCAAGAAATAAAGAAAATTCAAAATCAAAAAAGCTACGAACTATTTGTCAAAGAAGGAGTCAAATGTATCACAGAAAACAAACACAAAGAAGCAATTCTTTCTTTTACCAATGCGCTGATTTACAAGCCCCAAGATAAGTTTGCGTACAGTAAGCTATGCAATCTCAAAAAGCAAGAATACCTAAAAACAGGAGAACAGTTTTTCTTAGAAAGAAAATACGCTGACGCTGTCGGCGAGTATGACCGTGCGCTTGATGTCGTTCCTAATGATAGCCTCGTATTGGCGAGGCGCGCAGATGCTATTTTTGCAGACGCAAGTGAGAACGGAGACATTGCCTCCCAATTTGATATTAAACTCAAAATCAAAAGATTACCCAATTACCTTTATACAAACTGCTCCAATGAGATTTTTATCACAGCATACGACTTAGGACAGCATTTTCAGCCTGACTATGAAGTAGAAGGCGCAAGACTTGTAAAAAAAGATAAAAAAGGACGTATTATACTTATCCCAACCGCTAAAAAAGTAATTTTTAAGTTTAAAAACAAAGATGTTTTGGTTCAAACTTTTCATTTTGAGGCGATTCCACCTCCAGTACCTACGATTAGCATTACCCCGCATTGGCGCGGCGGTGATAGTCCTTTTTTGAGTATTAGTGCGAACGCTCCTACTAATTTCTCCGCTTATTATCGCTCGGATGCTACTTATAAGGTAAGTAAGTGGAGATTGGCGATATTGAGGAATGAAAGAGTATGGAAAACTAAGACCTTTGCTCATACACTTATTAATTCTCAAGAATTTAATAAATTGTACAACAGTGAAACAGAAAGACTCTCTTGTCCTTCTGACAAATGGAGCATTGAAATTTTAGAAATAGTACGCCGTAATTATGCGGGCAAGTACGAACCTGTCAATCTACAAGGAATTAAAACCAACTATGTTTATAATCAATATTTTGAGGAAATTTGGTAATTAAATTAAAATCTTAGGCTTGTACATTCAATATTCCTTATTATTTTTGGCGTGTGGTGTTTATTTTTACGCCTTAAATCCTTTATTTTGTATAAATTCCCTTTTGGTAGAAATACTTTTCCATGAAAAATACTATTTTCTTACTTTGTGTATGCTCATTGGGCTGGGTTGCCTGCAAGTCAGAGGAACAACCTGAAAAAAAGGTGGAAGACGCTTTACTTAGACTTTCACCGAAAGACATAGATTTCCAAAGAAAAAATGACTCTCTCATGCTGGTAGTAGCTAACTACTTAGACTCCATGAGTATATTGCAAAACGACCTTAACGAAGAAAAAAGGAAAAAGGTAAGAAACGTAGGAATGACTGAAATGCGAAGAAAACTGATGGAAATGGAAGCTCTTTTGGGCAGGACTCAAGAGCAAGTCAATGTATTAGAAGAAAAATTGATTATTCAAGAAAATATTGAAAATGGCAATGAAGCCCAATCCGCAGAAACGCCGATTCAAGAACCTACCAAACCAATCAGATTGAGTAATTCGGGGTTAAAAAAATTGATGGAACAGCTCAAAGTTCAGCTCAAAATGAAAGAGCAAGAAGTAGCTACTCTCAAGCGGGAATTAGGGGAGCTAAAAATTACTGTCAATCTCTTACAAACTGAAACCGCCCACAAAGAACAGGTAATTTCTGATAAAAGCCAAGAGTTAGCAGATGCCCAACAAAAGATTAGAGAAACCGAAAACAAAGCTCTCCAAATAGAAGAAGAAAAAGCACAAGCACAAGTCAATGAACTCATCGCCAAAGCAAAAATAGAAGAACAAAATGGAGATAAAACTTCAGGATTGTTCAATGGAAAAAAGAAAAAGCAACATTATAAGGATGCCCTTTCATTTTATCAAAAGGCAATAAGTATCTGTGAAAAATACAATTTTGATACAGGGAACTTAACCCCTAAAGTAGAAGTATTGAATAAGAAAGTAAACTAAGTAAGTGATTCTCTTCCATGAAATTGACTTTATCACGCCTTTGTTTTTTCGCTTTTATATTTCTTGTTTTCTGCGCTCCCAAAAAAAGTGCAGAACGTGCTTTTTATTATTGGAAAAGTAGCTTCGAGTGGCAAGCAATAGATAGTGATTTTCTCCGAAAATTAAAAGTAAATAAGCTGTATGTCAAATACTTTGATGTAAAGTGGGAAGAAAGCATGAAACAAATAGTCCCTGTGGCGCGCATTGATTTCAAAGATAGTTTGCCTAAGTTGCCCATTGTGCCTGTGGTTTTTATCACTAACGAGAGTTTACAAAAATTAGCAGATAGCTTGGTCAGCGACTTGGCAGAAAAGATATTAAGCAAAATAGAAGGCATGAATCTGAAAAGCGACAGCCTGAAAGTAACTGAAATTCAGATAGATTGCGACTGGACGGACAGCACCAGAGAGCGATATTTTCGCCTGCTTACTTACCTGAAAAAGCGGCTAAGTGAAAAAAATATTTTGCTTTCTGCAACTATCCGCTTGCACCAAGTCAAGTATCACCAAAAAAGAGGCGTACCGCCCATAGAAAAGGGCTTACTCATGTGCTACAACATGGATTCTCCTAAGAAAATCAATACCCAAAACTCCATCTTTAATCTTGCACTTGCAAAAAACTACTTGCAAAATTTAGATGATTACCCACTGAAATTAGACGTTGCATTGCCGCTTTTCTATTGGGGTGTAGTATTTAGGCAAGGAAATTTTAAAAAATTGATTAATAACCTGAAAATGAGTGATTTAGTAAATAACTCTTCTTTTGAAAAAATAGATGAAAATTTGTTCCGCGCAGTGGCAGATATTTACCTTAAAAATACTGAAATCTACACGGACGATTTGGTGCGTGTGGAGGAAAGCAACCTGGCAGACGTGGAAAAGTTAGCAAGCTATCTCGCCGATAATCTACAAAATAAGAAACCTACGGTGATTCTGTTTCATTATGATAAAAGTATAGTAGAAAGCTACCAACAAGAGGAAATTTTGCAGGTTTTTGAAGCGTTTTGAACTCAAAAATTTTTTTCGCAATTTCTTAGCAAGCTATCTAAAAATTTGCGAACTTTACCACACATATAATTTTAAGGATACATATACACAAAAGGTAGTTTTCTGCCTTTTCTCTCACTTCTTTTTTTAATTTTTTCCAATTTATTTCTAAGATTTTGTTCCATGAAAAAGAGAACTTGGAAAGCACTGTTGGTGCTTTTGATTTGCCTTGCGTGTAGGCAGGGAGGGGTTGCTTGTGGTTTCTATATAAATCCTAATGCCTACCACTTGACCCTGTTTGATTATTATTTGTTGCGAGAATGTATTTCATCAGATTTTTTTCATTATGACAATTACAAAGGAAAGTGTAGTGGTTACACTTATCTTGCTAATTTTGAAGATTATGATACATATTATAACCAGAAATATGAAGAATATGATACCACAGATTACAATTTAGTGGCTTGGCAGGCTTTGACTTCTACAAAAATTCCTCATCAAGACATTGAGGCAATTGTCAATTTAGACTCTTTAGATAATATCACAGGTCTTGCAGAAAAATGGGGGAAAATGCCAGCAAGTGCCTTAAAAAATCGTTTTATAAAATTTTTGGTGCAAAATCAGAGGAAGGATATTCTTACGTATTTGCTATTCATGCAAAAATGTGGAAAGTTAGTCCGTTCAGGCTATTATGAATGGAGCGAAAAAAAACAAGAACCTAAAAATAATCTTGATTTACTCTTAGAAGAAGGTAAAAAACTAATTACACAAGAGAAAAATTTACTTTTAAGGCAACGCTATCTTTTCCAATTAGTAAGAATAGCCAAACGCACAAAAAAACCTCAAAAAGCATTTCAAGTTTATGAGCAATTTTTTGAACCAGAAATGCCTAAAAATTATCTTTATGGTCAAACTTTGTACAATTTAGCAGTATTGTATCCCAAAGAAAAAGAACTAAGTGAATATGCAAAATTATATTTTTTGTTTAGAAATATAGATAAAAACTTTGCGCGGAGCTGTTACGAATCTTGCAAACAGATAGAAATAAGCAACAAAGCAGAATTTGAGAAATGTCTTAACTATGCTGAAAATGGAGCAGTAAAATCTACGATTTGGACATTGGCACATTTTGAGGATGATTTTTGGGTAAATTACTTAGTAAGTGATAACAATGACTATAAATCTCTTTATAGTGGGCTTGATTTTTTAAAAGGAGCATATCAAAACAATCCCACAGATATTAATGCTGAAATATTGCTTATCAGGGAGTTACAAGAAATAGAAAAAAACATTTTCAGGAAGATTTTGTTCCAGAAAACAGAATTAGATTCTACTGTTTATCAAAAAGATACAGACAAATTTGTTAATCCACCTATTTACCAAGGTGATGAAGTTTCTATTTGGCAGAGAATATGGAAAGGAATGCTTAGAATAATTTATTCGTTTTTTAATCTATTTTTAAGAAAGGAAGAAATTTATAAACCTAATAACGTAGGTTTTGAGATAGGAAATAGTATGCCTGACAGAACTATGCCCGCCGCACTCTATGATGAAACTTGGCGTGGGCAAAATTATTCTAATGTAGGAATAAATCCCAAGTATGAATTATCCTCCTTCCGCCAATTTGTAGAGCAAGTTGCCCAAAGCAACCAAGCAAACCAACCCGCGCTTTGGCATTTGGTAGCGGCATACCTGAATATCATGCAAAAAGATTTTGCCAGAGCAGGGCAATTTGTAAAAAGCGGAAAAACTGCTTTTGGTAAATACAAAGGACAGAATCCAAACATTCTCAAACAGTTAGAAATGTTTGAACTCTACGCAAGCATGGAAAAAGAGGAAAAAGTAGGAGTAGATTTTGAGCAACAGCTTTTGCAATTTGCTAATAATCAAAAAGATACAACTTATAACTTTGATAGATTTTTTTACAGCAGATTAGCACAAAAGTACCTCGCACAAGGCGATTTTGCAAAATCAGTCTTGGCTTTGTATCGCGCAGGTACACCCGAAATGAGTGCCGTTTTGGTGGAAATGTACGCAGACGATACCAAAATGAAAGAACTGTTGGCATTTACCCAAAAAGAGCAAAAGTCTGATTTTGAGCAATATTTGATTAAAACTACACTCAATACCAATCAAGTTTTGGAAGTCTATGCCACACAGTTGGGCAGAGATAACCGCTTTGGGGAAGGGCTTTCTTTCCTGCAAAAAATAGATTCCAATTATTGGAAAAACGCCTTTGAGTTTGAGGCAAAAATAGGCAATAAATACACAGGATTTCAAAGCATAAAAACTTACAATCGCCTCACTTTCTTTCAGTTAATAGATTCACTAAACAAAGTTGCGCCCAAAGCCACCCAAGTTGCGGAAGTCTATATGCAAATAGGTGATTTGTTGTTTAGTACGCCTTATTGGGCATACAGCAACCGCCTCTGGCAGGGAAACTTGACAGATGTTGCCCAATTCTTCTCAGGGAATCAGTATCCTTTTAATATTTCCGACTCCTTTTCTACCCAACTTTATATAGGTAAAAACAAGTTTCTCAATCGGTACGGAACAGGCTGGTTAGCAGGACAATATTATCAAAAAGTCATGGAATTGGATACGAATGGATTGGGCATGATTGCGTGTTACTTGGGTTTGAATGCCTCCTCCAGAACACTTACAAAGTTTCATGAAAGCTACAAAAGCGACTTTGACTTATTCAAAAAAGCATGGTTGGAAGACTATCAAAACGCAGAAGGCGTGGAGCAGATTTTAGAGGACTGCCCCGCATTGAAGGAAATGAGGTGAGGAAAATAAAAATAAAGACTTGTTTGTTTTACCTAAAAATTACGTCCAAATCTATTTCTATGTTAGTAGCTGGGTCTTTCACTTTTCCAGAGAGAAATGCCGCCGTTTGGTTATTCCCATAGATAATGTGCAAAGCCCTAAAAGTAGGAATGATTACCCAATAAGATTTTACCCCTGCACTCAAATAAATAGAAATCTTATCGGTAAGGTCATCAAGGCTTTGCTTAGGTGAAAGAATCTCGATGGCAATGATAGGAGGAGTGGTAAGTCTAATTTCGTCTTGCAACCAGTTGTATTCCATTTGAGGAAAAATGGAAATATCAGGGGTTACTTTTTGATTAGAAAGTTCTAAGCTAAGTTGGGGGAGTGTCAAGTATTCATTCTGATAATGAACTGAAAAGTAAGTTGTTAGCTTACCTTTGATGATAGCATGATTTTTACTTGAAATGATGTTTTTTTCTTCTGACTCTGCGATTACATCTGCTAATTCTATGCTTTCCATACGCTATGTAAACTAATAAACAAAGATAAAAATTTTTCCCAATTTCTTCGCAAGCTATCTAAAAATTATGAACTTTACTAAATACAATTATCAGTAGCAATTTGAATGATAGCAATCACAATAAAATCACTGCAAAAACTGAAATAGCAAATGGCAATAAATAAACTGATTTTAGGGGACTGTTTGGAAGTCCTCAAAACAATAGACAGTGAAACAATAGATTTAATATACATAGACCCACCTTTTTTCTCCAACCGAACTTACGAAGTAATTTGGGGAGATAAGGGTGAGATTCGAAGTTTTGAAGACAGATTTAGCGGAGGCATAGACCATTACATTGCTTGGCTTAAAGAAAGAGTACAAGAAATGCACCGTATTTTGAAACCTACAGGCAGTATTTTTGTGCATTGCGATTGGCATGCCAATGCCTATATACGAGTATATATTTTAGACAAAATT
>JALOMS010000778.1 GCA_025455345.1 Thermoflexibacter sp.
ATTTCGCCAATCTCATCATGGGAGTATCCTTCGATTTCGTATAGATTAAATACTACTCTATAATTGTCAGGTAGTTTTTGGAGAAGTTTTAAAATATCTTCAGTATTGAGTTGGTCTATTACATCAAAATCATTTTCTTCTTTAATTGCTTTTTCTATCGGCAGTTGGTAATCATGCTTGTGTTCTCTTCTATAATAATCAATTGCCGTATTTACTGTAATTCGCCTTAACCATGCCTTAAAAAGTTTTGAGCTATCGTATGTATTCAACTTATTAAAAACTTTTAAAAATGAATCATTTAAGATTTCACTTGCTTCATCTTTACTTTTGGCGTACCTTAGACAAATACCCATCACGTAACCATAAAAGTGCTTGTATAGCCCTTCTTGGTCTTTGAGTCTCCCTTTCATACAACCTTGAATGAGCTTCTCAACCTCCGTAGGATTTACTTGTGTCGTCAAAATGTTTAGCTAAATTTCTATCGCTTAAATATGTTTTAGTTTTTAATCACTTCTTCAAAAATAGTAAATGTTTAGAATAAATTACAATAATGCTATAATTCCTTATCTTGACGTAGCCTTTTATCGAAGCGTTGCAAGCAAGAAAGAATTTATGATTTTTTTGAATATCTATCTTTATTAAATTACTCTTTTTAAAGGATGGAAAATAGTAAAGTGTTTGAATGAGAAGCTCTTAGTAGGTATATTTGCAAATTCAATGATACGCTGTTTTTGCATTTGATGAATAGAAAAAATAAAAGCCAAAAAAGCATCACCACTTGAAAAATACGAAGACACGAAGTTTTTATAATTTTCTTCGTGTCTTCGTACTCAAATATCAATTTTTATCCTACTTATCAAACCACATAGGCGTATCTACGTTGATACCCGTAGGCGTGTTAGGATTAGAGTTGATTTCTTCGCTTCTGTAAAGCAATCTTCTCACCAAACCACTCACAGGTGCGCCTTGCGGAACGGTCATCATAGGAATTTCCTGTCCCATATTTCCTGAACGGCGGTGCTGTGTCCATGCTTCTATTGGGCGCATGAACAAGTCAAGCCACTGTTGCTGTGCCAATTGCGTTCTGAAATTAGCCGCAGTAAGCTCAGGAAGTCCGTTGGCATACGCTTGTGCTTCTGCCGCAGGTACGCCAAAAGAAAGCAAAGATTCCCTCACGCCCGCGCGATAGCGTTCGTTTGCCAAAGCAAAACCGCCACCTACAAAGCCACGTGCATAAGCCTCTGCTTCAAACAGTAACTGCTCGGAATAAGAGAAAGAAACTTCGGGCAAATCGGCACGTAAAAGGTTCATATTCACCAAAGAAGAAGTTTGCTTAAAGGTTTCTACGGGTCCGAGTGCCTCAAACTGCCCTGGCTGTGCGCCTGGTCCTACTTGGAAAAAGTAAGGAATACGAGGGTCGTTGAGCGAGCGCAACAAACCTAAAACTACATTAGAGCAGTACCAATCAGACTGTACGCCGCCCCTGAAAATTGCTGTAAATGAGAATCTTGGATTTTGGCGACCTGGTTGATTGAAGTAACGGAACTGCATGACATCTGCATTGGAAGAAATCATATTGCCTTGCGAAATCAACTGACCAATTGCCGCTCCCTTGCTTGGGTCTGCGTCTATCATAGAAAATAAAATACGCATTTTCAATGAGTTACCAAACTTTCTCCACTTGGTCATGTCGCCACCATAATAAAGGTCGTTAGGCGCAACGATTCTACCACTTGTTGCGTCCATCATGCCCAAAGCCTCGTCTATGAGGGCAATGCAACCATTAAAAACATCTTGCTGTTTGTCAAATCTTGGGAAATCTACTTCTCCTGTTGCCGCTTCTTTGAAGGGAATATCGCCCCAAAGCATGGAAGTCTGTGCAAAAGCAAAAGCCTTCAAAATCTTAATTTGGGCAATTGCATTTTTAGGAACAGGATTCGCCTTTTCTGCCACATCTATTGCCACGTCCAAGTTTTTCAGTACGTCTGTGTAGGTACGCCCCCATGCGCTACGCACGCGCGTTTGGTCGTACTGCGACTGTTGCAAGCCCCAGCGCGCGCCCTACACGAAGCAGAGAAAACTGCGTTGCCGCTCCTGCAAAAAGCAAAGAAGGGTCGACCGAAGTAGAGCGATTTGGGTCGATGTTGATATCGCTATTTTTAAAACAGGAAGTAGTCAAGAAAACTACCACCAAGAGAAATAAAAACTTTTTCATACTATTAAAGCAATTATGAATTATAAATGATGAATTATCTAATATCTAAACAAACCTAATTAATCTTTTATCAACCACTAAGACACAGAGTCACTAAGATTTTATACTGTATTTTTTAATTTTTTCGTGGCTTAAATTAAATTAAGTAAAATTTATGGTTCTCTGACAATTTTTGTGGTTGTGTGAGTTCCCACCGTTAAAACGGTAGGTTAAATAAAGCTAACTCATTGATTATGTATATATAACACGCCCTTTTAAGAGTGTGAGCCTTCCATGACATAGGTTTTTCCACAAAAACTGTCATACATTCAAATTTATTGGTTTATATAATTGAATAGTTATAAACAACTATTTGCTATCAAACCATTTAAACTATTCGTATTTTCATTCCAGATTTTTCATTCCAGATTCTGTATTTTTAAAACGTTACACGCAAGTTAAAACCGATACTGCGGGTGCTTGGTACACTACCGCGCTCCAAACCTTCGCCAATCAGACCTGTACCCAATACGTTTGCCTCTGGGTCTATGTGCGGTACATTGGACTTGATGAGCCACAAATTACGACCTTCTACCCCAAGGCTGATATTTCCAAAAGGCGTTTTGTCCACCCATTTTTTAGGGAAAGCATACCCAAAACGTATTTCTCGTAATTTGACAAACGAAGCGTCAAAGGTATTTGTTTCAGGACTTACAGAGTTATCCAACCTGCTCCAATACTGCTGTACGCTTGCCACAGGGCGGTCGTTGGGGCGGAAAGT
>JALOMS010000188.1 GCA_025455345.1 Thermoflexibacter sp.
ATGGGACTTACAGGCTGTGTTAAAATTACGTTTTCTACCAATATATCGTCCCAATGGGACTTTAATACAAAGAACGCTTATAAAAGTTGAATTACTTAACTATCTTTAACATCACTAAAATAGAGAAGAATTTATTGATTGATTTTATTGTCGCAGTGCCTATTTTTATTATGTTTTTTACTTGCCCTACTGGGTTTTTCTACAACCTAAAAAGCCTCTTCCTAAAAGAAAAAAATGCCAAGTTCAGAGTAATCTATTTCATCGGATATGTATTATTTTTATCCTTTTTCTTTTTTCTTATCTTTACTTTAATATCAGATATTTCAAAATTGATGTAATTGAAAATTTACTTTCTCTACCTTAGCAAATATTAATCAATACAAACTTCACTAATTTCATCTAACTAATTCATCATTAATAATTTATAATTCATAATTAGTACCATGAATGCAAACGAAGAACTCATTACCAAGTTTTACACTGCCTTCCAAAACAAGGATTTCAAAACCATGCAGGAGTGTTATGCCGACAATGCTGTTTTCAATGACGAGGCATTTGTCAATCTGAACGCTTCGCAGGTACGCGCCATGTGGCAAATGCTCATTCTACGTGGGAAAGATTTGGTCTTGACCTTCGAGAATGTAAAAGCAGATGACAAAGAAGGAAGTGCAGAATGGACTGCAATTTATACATTTTCAGCGACTAAGCGCAAAGTAACCAACCACATTAGGGCAAGATTTGTATTTGAAAATGGAAAAATTAGCAAACATACTGATACTTTTGACTTTCATCGTTGGGCAGGGCAGGCACTTGGTGTTGCGGGAGCATTGCTTGGTTGGACTGGCTTTTTGAAGAAAAAAGTGCAAAAAACAGCGATGGCAAGTTTGGAAAATTTTATGAAAAAAAATAATTAGCTCTTTCTATGCAAGAACTCCAAGAACTCCTCCAATTATTAAAAATAGAACAAGAAGAAGATTTTAAAAATTACCAACAATATATCTTGCAAACGCCTCTCAATGAGCGCAGAAAGCAAGGATTTTGTTGGTATCCTGTCAAGCTAAATTATTCAGAAATAGGGACAGGCGAGGTAGTTTATGTGAGTGTGGAACGGACGGCTTTTATCAATGCGCCTCATGCTTTTTCCGTAGGAAGCATGGTTTCTTTTTTTGCAAATACAGAAGAAAAAAACAATCAAAATAATAGTACAAGTGGCGTAATATCAGCTATTTGGCAGAATACCATGAAAATAGCTCTTAATACAGATGAGTTGCCAGATTGGGTAGAAGATGGCAAATTGGGTATAGATATTCTATTTGACAATGTGAGCTATCGAGAGATGGAAGCCGCTTTGAACCAAGTTATCAAGGCAGAGAAAGGGCGAATAGTGCAACTCCGAGAGATTTTGCTTGGAGAGAAGATGGCTAACTTCAAGCCGCTAAAATATGAAATTTCTTTGCCCCAGCTTAATGATTCTCAAAATCAAGCAGTAAGAAATGTCCTTTCTGCTCAGGAGGTAGCGATTATTCATGGTCCCCCCGGCACGGGTAAAACGACAACTTTGGTGCAGGCGATTCATTTAGTTTTAAAAAATAAGGAAACAAGTTTAAAACTATTGGTCTGTGCGCCAAGCAATACCGCAGTTGATTTACTTACAGAAAAATTAGCCAAAGAGGGTATAAAAGTCTTAAGAATAGGCAATCCTGCCAGAGTAGATGAAGAAGTACAACAATATACGCTTGACAATCAAATAGCTACTTACCCGCTTTTCAAAGATTTGAAAAAATACCGCAAAGATGCCGAGAACTTTAGGCAAATGGCAGGAAAATACAAACGAAATTTTGGAGTAGATGAAAGAGAGCAAAGAAGATTGTTGTACGCTGAAGCAAAAAAACTACTCAAAGAAGCAAGCGAATTAGAAAACTATATTACCAAAGATATTTTGGAAAAGGCAGAAGTCATTACAGCTACTTTGGTTGGTTCTGCCAATCAAGTATTAAATGGGCGAAGGTTTGATACGGTTTTCATAGATGAAGCCGCACAAGCCTTAGAACCAGCGACTTGGATACCTATTTTGAAAGCGGAGAAAGTAGTATTGGCAGGCGACCATTGGCAGCTGCCCCCTACGGTCAAGTCTATGGAAGCAGACCGAAAAGGCTTAAGCAAAACTCTTCTCGAAAAGTGCATCTTAAGACACAAAAAATTGGATAATTCCGTAGATGTCATGCTTCGCAAGCAATACCGCATGAATGAAGTAATTATGCAATTCTCCAATGAGCAATTTTATGAAAATCAATTGATTGCTGATGAAAAAGTACAGACTTGGGTAATAGATGAAGACATTGTCCCTGTGGAATTTATAGATACTGCGGGGTGTGGGTTTGAGGAAATACCTAATCCAGAAACAGGGAGTACCTTCAATCCCGAAGAAGCCAAATTATTATTTAGACATTTAGAAAATTTAATACAAGAAATTGATAATCAATGTATAGATACTACATTTTCTATTGGCATTATTTCCCCTTATAAAGCGCAGACGCATTTGCTCAAAGAAGAGTTAGAGAATTTTAAGAAAAAATATGCAGGGAAGTGTTCTTTTAATGCGGAAAAAAAAGAGGAGCATGGTCTTTTCATAGATATTGAGGCTAATACCATAGACAGTTTTCAAGGTCAGGAACGCGATATAATCTACATCAGCTTAGTAAGAAGTAATAGTGAAGGAGAAATAGGATTTTTGAAAGACACAAGGCGCATGAATGTGGCGATGACCCGCGCTCGGAAAAAGTTAGTGGTTATTGGCGACAGTGCTACCCTTGCTAATTTTAAGTTTTATGCTAATTTTTTGAATTATATAGAGCAAATCAACGCTTACAAAAGTGCTTGGGAATGGAGCGAATAGAAGAAGCGAGAGGATTTTTAGCGTATTTAAGACTTGTTTCTTAGTTTTATACTATTTAATTTGCAGTTAGTTCTGTTTTAGAATATCTTAACACGCCAAAACACCAAAGCAGAGAATTTAATTATGCAATCATTTAACTATTTAGTATCAATATGAAATATATATTAACCCTTGACCAAGGAACAACAAGTTGTAGGACAATTATTTACAATCAATTAGGCAAATCTATTGGAATTGCTCAATTGGAATACACCCAAATCTATCCGCAAGCAGGCTGGGTCGAACACAATGCGATGGAGATTTGGAATACCCAACTTCAAACTATCAAAGACGCTATCAATCATGCAAAGATAAAATATGAGGAAATAGCGGCTATTGGGATTACTAACCAACGAGAAACTACCGTAGTTTGGGATAAAAAAACAGGTACTCCTATTGCCAATGCGATTGTTTGGCAAGACCGCCGTACAGCCTCAATCTGCGACGAACTCAAAACTGAAAAAGGCATGATAGACTATGTGCGGGAAAATACAGGATTGGTGATAGATGCTTATTTTTCAGGAACTAAGATAAAATGGCTACTTGATAACGTCCCAGAAGCCCGCCAAAAGGCAAATAACGGAGAATTGCTTTTTGGTACAATAGATACATGGCTCATCTGGAAACTTACCAAAGGCAAAGAACACGCAACAGACTATTCTAATGCCTCTCGCACCATGCTTTATAATATAGTCAAATTGGATTGGGATAACAAAATGCTTTCCGCACTTAATATCCCCAAAAATATGTTGCCCAAGGTCAAAGCCTCTGCGGGTTTCTTTGGAAAAACAGACAAAAGTATTTTTGATGGGGTAGAAATTCCTATTACAGGTGTAGCAGGCGACCAACAAGCCGCACTCTTTGGGCAGGCTTGTTTCCAAGAGGGCATGGCAAAAAATACTTACGGCACGGGTTGCTTTATGCTAATGAACACAGGCAATCGTCTTTTTAACTCACAATCTGGCTTGATTAGCACCATTGCTTGGGGCATAGATGGACAAATAGAATACGCCTTAGAAGGCAGTGTATTCATCGCTGGTTCGGCTATCAAGTGGCTCAGAGATGGCTTAAAAATATTAGAACAAGCTACTGATTCTGAGTATTTTGCAAAGAAAGTCAAGTCGGCAGAGGGAGTATATGTCGTTCCTGCTTTTGCTGGTCTGGGTACACCTTACTGGGATATGTATGCAAGAGGGGCTATCTTTGGACTTACACAAGGAACTACTAAAAATCACCTTATCAGGGCAACTTTGGATTCGCTTGCTTACCAAACCAAAGATGTACTGACAGCCATGCAAAAAGATACGCAAATCCAACTTAAAGCCTTGCGCGTAGATGGTGGCGCATCAGTCAATAATCTTCTGATGCAATTCCAATCAGATATTTTAGGTACGGAAGTCCAAAGACCCGATGACATAGAAAGTACAGCACGCGGAGCAACTTATCTGGCAGGAATAGGTGCCAAACTTTGGACAAAAGAACAAGTAGCCGAAATCTGGGAATTAGATAAAAGTTTTAAGCCTAAACTAAAACAAAATGAAGTAGATAAGCTCTACAAAGGTTGGCAGGAGGCGGTCAAAAGAGCAATGGGTTGGACTAAAGAAATATAAAATCTTAAGCTATTTTGGACTTAATTCAAAGACATACAAGCCTTTCGGCTAACATTATCGCATTTTGTAGATACTTGCGAAGCAAGGATTTTAATGTAGGTATTTCGGAAGAGAAAGATGCTCTTTCGGCTTTATTGTACTTGCCTTTAGATAAGCCTGAAATAATGAAACTGGTATTAAAAAGTACATTGGTCAAAAACCTATATCAATTAGAGTTATTTGATAAACTATATACAGACTATTGGAAAGAAGTAGAAAAAGCAATAGATTCAAAACTAACAGAAGGACAAACCCCTGAAAAACAACAAACTAAACCAAAAAACAATCAGCCTCAATCCCTATTGATGCTTAAAAATTGGTTATATGGAAACAAAAATACAGAAGCAACAGAAATAGCAACTTATGATGATAGCGAAGCATTAAGCAAAAAAGATTTTGCCTTGTTCACAAAAGAAGAAATCCAAGAAGTCAGCAAAATCATTCAATTATTGGCTAAAACCTTGGCAGTCAATCTCACCAGACGGAAAAGGAATACGAAGAAAACCAAGCAGTTAGATATTAGACGCACTATGTACCTTAATAAATATTACCAAGGAGAAGTGCTAAGACTTGCTTATAGCGAACCGAAGCCCAAGAAGTTAAGATTGGTACTTATCTGTGATGTAAGCAAGTCAATGGATTTGTATAGTAGCTTTTTGATACAATTTATGTATGCTTTCCAGTCTGCTTATCAGCAATTAGAAACATTTGTTTTTAGTACATCTCTCCAACACATCACCGACCATCTCCAAAGAAAAAGTATTCATCAGACCTTACAAGAACTGTCTGATGAAGTTCCGCAATGGTCAGGTGGAACAAAGATTGGACACTCTTTCTATACTTTTTTTGAAAGGTATGGAGAAAGAATGTTGGATAGGAAAACTACTGTGCTGATAGTAAGTGATGGCTGGGATACAGGCGAAATTAGCTTGCTGGCAGAAAGTATGAAAGAAATTCATAAAAAAGCAAGAAATGTAATCTGGCTGAATCCTTTGGCGGGAAATCCTAATTATCAACCCAATACAGAAGGCATGATAGCCGCAATACCGTATATAGATATTTTTGCACCTGTGCATAATTTGGACAGTTTGAGGGATTTATTGAAAAAAATTGCATAAAAAAACAGCAAATAATTTTTATTCGACCCACTATCATCAAATGCTACTTTTTCAATAGATTTGTAAAAATTATCAAGTAAACTATACAATCCCATGCTATTAGAAAATTCGCTTACTTTTGCTCAAACTTTAGACGAGCAAGATGAGCTACAACTCTTTCGTTCTTATTTTCATATACCTAAAACCAAATCAGGAGATGAGGTTATTTATTTTACTGGAAATTCTCTTGGTTTACAACCTGTTACAGCCAAATCTGCTATTTTAGAAGAATTAGAGAATTGGGCTAACTTAGGTGGGGAGGCGCATTTTGAAGGGAGAAATCCTTGGTTTACTTACCATAAACTGCTTACAGACGCTACCGCAAGACTCGTAGGGGCAAAACCCATAGAAGTAGTAGTTATGAATACTTTGACCGTTAATTTACATCTATTAATGGTTTCATTTTATCGACCTACTGCCAAGCGTTTCAAAATCCTCATGGAAGGTGGTGCTTTCCCTTCTGACCAATATGCAGTAGAAAGCCAAGTGAAATTTCACGGATTGCACCCCGAATATGCAATAGAAGAAATCTTCCCAAGACCCAATGAAACCTATTTGCGTACAGAAGATATTACAAAGAAAATCAAAGATTTGGGTGAAGAGTTAGCTTTAGTTCTTTTTGGTGGAGTAAATTACTACACTGGGCAAGCATTTGATATGCAGACGATTAGCAGTGTAACACATGAGGTTGGAGCAATCGCAGGCTTTGATTTGGCTCATGCCGTAGGGAATATCCCCTTGCAACTGCATGAATGGGGGGTAGATTTTGCTACATGGTGTACTTACAAATACCTCAACTCTGGAGCGGGGGGAACTTCGGGTGTATTCATTCATGAAAAATATGCAGATAATTTTGATTTGCCGCGATTTGCAGGCTGGTGGGGGCATGACGAGGGAGAACGCTTTTTGATGAAAAAAGGATTCAAACCCATGCGCGGTGCAGAAGGTTGGCAGTTAAGCAATGCTCAAATTTTGCCTATGACTGTTCATAGAGAATCTTTAAAAATATTTGACCAAGCAGGCATGAATAGAATTTGGGCTAAACACTTGAAAATGAATCATTTTTTCTACTTTTTAGTTGATGAATTTAACAAAGGAAATCATAAATTTAAAATACAGATTATCACTCCTTTAGATGAAAAAGAGAGCGGTTGCCAACTGTCTTTAGTAGTGAAAGGAGTAGGAAAGCAATTGTATAACTTTCTCATGTCCAAGGGAGTAAGCGTGGGTTGGAGAGAACCTGAAGTCATCAGGATAGCTCCTGTACCTCTGTATAATACTTTTGAGGAAATCTATCAATTCATAGAACTGCTCAAACAGTTTTGATTTCTAAGTAATCAATATACTTATACCAATTTTGCTTTTCGCAGTGATACGGGCTTTACATTTGTATCTAAAAAAGATTCAATGCAAGCCTTATATTCGTGTGAAATGCCGTTAGGCATTGAATATTTGTAGAAAGAGAAAGACCACACAAAAAAGCCCCGTAGGGGCGAAACCTCATTCTATCGGTTTGAAAATGTATCTTTCATCATATTCTATCTCAAATATTTTCAAAAATTCTTTATATTCTTCTATAAATGTGTGTTTTTGATGATGTTCTTCTTGATTTTCAATGTACTTGACTACCTTATCTATTGGGTTTCTGGAATAAGAGAATGCGCCATATCCTGCTTGCCACTCAAATTTTCCTTGTACCAATTTGTTTTCGTTTACCCATTTGGAGGAACTCCCCTTGATGTCTTGTAACAAATTGGATATAGATTGGGTTGGGTTTAACCCCAAGAAGACGTGAATATGGTCAGGCATTCCATTGATTGCGATTAGTTTATGACCTTGATTAGTTACAATCCCTGTGATGTATTTGTACAAATCTGCTTTCCAATGTTTTTGAATGAGGCTTTGGCGATTTTGCACAGCAAAAACGGTTTGAATGTAGATTTGGGTATATGTATTAGCCATTTGGGTAAGGGTGCTAAGGTTACGCCCCTACGGGGCTTTTCTTTGTGTATCACTGTTGTCTTTCTACAAATATCATATCCCTAACGGGATAAATGCCAAATTTAATCCATTTATGGCAAAAAACATTCCTATAAAAAGCCGTTGGGCATTCAATATTTGTAGATAAGGTTACGCCCCTACGGGGCTTTTCTTTGTGTATCACTGTTGTTTTTCTACAAATATCATATCCCTAACGGGATAAATTCAAAAAAAATTCCTAAAAAATGCCATTAGGCATTCAATATTTGTAGATAAGGTTGCGCCCCTACGGGGCTTGTACTTTCAGGGTGTTTTCTATTTTCTACAAATATCATATCCCTAACGGGATAAATGCCAAATTTAATCC
>JALOMS010000189.1 GCA_025455345.1 Thermoflexibacter sp.
TAATTATATTGAAAAATAACCTAAGCCAAGTGCTTGACTTTCAACTTATTGAAAGACTTGCCAAGGAATAACAAATCTTATGCCGCTCAGTATTGGTTATTTATCTAATTTACAAAAACTTGTTTTGTAATTGATGAAATATCACTTGACGAGTTTTGACGTTTTCTGTCTGTTGCCGTTCCTTCTTGACTTTGATTTCATTCTAAATCCTACTGAATATGCTAAAAATTGGTTTTTCGCTTACCTTGTTTTTACTTGGTAGCCTTGCATTTGCTCAATCTACAAAACTTGTGAAAGAATTTGCCCTGCCTGCAAACACAAGCCACAATTATCAACTTATCAACCTGAAAAGCAAAGGATTTGTAAGCTATATTGCCCAGCCTTCCTCTGTAAGTGAGCAGAAAATATTGCTTGCCAAGTATGACACTACGCTCCAAAAAAAGTGGGAGAACAGTTTTTCCCTTCAAGCAGATGATTACATCAAGTTGTCATCTCAGTACCAGCAGTGGGTCTATTTTCTGATTTATAAAGGGAACAATCATTACGCATTGGCTAAGTTAGATACGGAAAATGGCTTGATAACTTTCATCAAATACGAAAAAACGATAGATATAGCCGTTTCTCACTTTGTAGCCTATAAGAATGTGTTGCTTTTGGGAGGCATTGCCAATGGGATACCTATGGTAATTTATGACGACTACGAGCAGGGAACTTACAAGGTACTGCCGTTTAACTATATTGAAAAAGAACAAATTGAGCATTTGTCAGTGAATGCCACAGACCAAAGTATTTTTGTGGTTTTAGCACCTAATCAATACGATAGGCGCAAAAAAGGGGTGCGTTGTTTTGTTTTTGACGATTTAGGGAACAAAGTCAGTGAAATGAAGATAGATAACGAACCCAATCGCTATCCTTACACTTTCCAAACGTATGTGAAAAATAAAAATGAGCAGTATCTCATTGGTTTATATTCCTATAATTCGCAAAATGAAGCGCAAGGAATTTATGCTATGCGTTTCGTGAATAGCCAATTAGCAAGTAAAGTATTTCACGATTTTTCAGCTATTAAAAGTATTTCTCAATATTTGAAAGAAGGAAAACAAGAAAAAATACTTGAAAAAATAGAGAAAACCAAGCAAAAAGGCAAAACCTATCCACACGACTATTTAATGGTGGATAATGCCCTGCAATTAGACGGTGATAAACTGATATACATTGCCAATGCTTACAAAATAGCTTTGGCAGTTCCGCAGACGCAGTCCAACAAATTAGACCCTGTGGCTTCTGCGGCTAATTGGTCGCAAGGTTCTGGCGGCGGTATGGTAGTGGCAAACAACAGCCTACTGCATGGAGATGGCAATATTCCACAGCCTAATTATTATCCTATTGCAACAGGAAAAAACAAAACCCATGCGATGGCTTATCACTATACTTATCAATTTGATTATGGGCTTGTTTGCGCTTTTGACCAATCAGGTAACTTGATAGCAGATAATTATATCAGATACAATAACTTATTAAAAGACAATGAATTAAGTAACCCACTCTTGTTATATTCCAATAAAGACAATGAAATGCCTTCTATGTCTTATCTGAACGACCATAAACTTTACCAAAAGCAAGGAAATTCGCCCACTGCCTTGATTCAAACCCAAGAATTGCCACTGCTCTCTGATAGATTTGACATAGCAAATGACGAAAATAGGAATATACGAGCCATAAAATGGTATGACAATCATATTTTAATCAGTGGTGTGTATGCACCTGTAAATGCAGAAAGTGGGAAAGAAGTAGATAAGATATTTTTCTTGATGAAGATAAGCAATAAAATCAAGTAAGTGATTCATTTGAGATTTCAGTCCAAGAATCATACTTTTTTAAAGAACGATTCTTGGACTGAAACTATTTCCTATTGGTCATAATTTGCAATCCTAAACATATTCAAGGTGAATTTATGATTCATTTAGTATATTGTTAATCAATAAATTACTATTTATTACTTTTCTTTTTAAACTATCTTTATTTGATGTTTTCTTTCAGTACGAAGTACCAACCAACACGCTAGAAAAAAATGCTTTTGTCCTCCAAGAAACCAATAGGCTGGAGGATAGTATTGATGATAAAGAAGTTATATTTCTGCTCTAAACTTGTCTATTTGTTCATAGGTTAAGCCAGTATATTTTGCTATTTTTTCATTAGGTTCATCATCTGCTATCATATTTTTGGCAATTTCTATTCTCTCTTCTTTTCTACCATCTCTAAAAGACGTTTCCAAAGAAGCAGTGAAATCCAAGTAGTTTTTTTCACTATCACGATACAATTGCAACTGCTTTTCATCAAATTGGGCAATTTCGGCTATCTGAAAGAGTTTTTTAAACACTTTTTCTTGCAATTTAGGAGGAATTTCATTGATTTTTACCAAATTTTTTAGCACATAGAGCCATTTCTCAAAATGGGTTTCTATTTCCTCTAATTTCTTATCAAACTTCTTGATTTCTAAATAGATAAAACGCAATTTGTCATAAAAAACCTTTTGTGTTTCTCTTTCTATTAGACGAACATCATGCAAAAGTTTGGTTTTTTTTGCTTCGCTATCATCAAAAATGAAATCTGTAATGGCAATGGAAAAAACACCATTGAGTTGGTAATTCCATTCGCCACGCTTTGCTTGTTCTTGGATAGGAAAGGTGGCGTAGTAAAGGCTTCTATCCTTAAAGTAGTCTTGTTTTGCCCTTTGCATTTCCACAATAAATTTTTCGCCCTTTTCGTTTTCGCAATATAAATCAAAAATTGCTCTCCTGTCTAAATCTGTTGTCCCTAAATGCTCACTTTTGAGGTAGGTCAAATCAGTGATTTTTCCTTTGTCGGTGAGTAATTCATTTAAAAAATCAATGAGCAAATCCTTGTTTGCCTCCTCGCCAAATATCTTTTTGAAACCGAAATCTGTGAATGGATTGATGTATTTTTCTGCTATCATCTTGTTTTTTCTTTCTACAAAAGTACAAAAGAAATCTGGAATGAATGGCAAAATGAGAAATTAGGAATTAGGAATTAGGAATGGAAATACAAAACTACCAATTATTCACCACGAAGGTACAGTTTTTAAAACCCACATAAAACATAACTTATTGAATAATAATAGATTATATTTTATGTGATTTATTGCTTTTGCTTTCGCAACTTGTAACGCAAATCAGAGATTTGCTATTTAAATTGCTTGGGAAGCCCCGCTTAGACACACTACGTTTAAGTCTAAGCAAAACTACGCAGAACAGGGATTTGTTTTCGCACTTGTAATGCAAATTAGAGACTTGCAAATCAAATGCGGTAGATACGCCTACGCTGAAATCTACCGCAAACGGGAGCTACGCAGAACAGGGTAGTCCAAGCCCTTCATGCCCAGTCCGAAGGGATAGTAATGGTTCTCTTGCACCACCATCGCCACTGGAGTAGCATTGAGTTCTATCTTCAAATCATCAAAATAGACAACTGTCCCACTTTCGTACTTCATGTAAGCTACCACGCTGGTTGTGTTAGCGGGCAAGACCATGCCTATACTGAGTTCTTCCCACATCGTTTCCCCTGCCTGCGTTACATACTGCTCCTGCGGTGCGCCTATGAGGCTATTGCCGTTATAGACTTCTAAGACTAACTTGGGAGAACACTGATAACAGCGCATACCTCTACGACTAATTGAGCATTAAATTCTATCCATTTTCAAAATAAAAAACTGCAAAAAATACCTTTCCTTATTGTCTTTATAATATATAGTAGAACGCGATAAAAATATAAAAGCATCTTTTTCAATTATGGAATAGTTATCTGCGCGATAGTATTTCTCTTTGCTAATTGGGTGTTTAAGTATTATTTCCAATTCTTTCTTAAACGATTCTTCCATATCTACTTTTTTTTGAGCAAGTATTTTACCTCTCAAATCTATTTCTTGAAAATAGACTTTCTCATGATATTTATCTTCGTGTATGAAAAAAAATGAATTATTTAAAAAATCAGCAAGGAGAATATAATATGCAAAACGATACAAATAGTCTTCTTGATTAAGGGATTTACTTAGTTTTCTATCATTCAAATCAGCTACCCAATACGGCATAGCACTTATCTCTGTCTCAAAACTTGCTATTGTGGTGAAATTTTCAGGATTTACCTTTGTTATATATGCTTTTACTTTTTGAAAAGGGATTTTGCCTTTTTGCAAATTATCAAATTCTCTTTGCACTTGAGGTGTAAAAAACTCGTCTTTAGGCTTATAGGGTGTAAAAACATAGATGAAACCATCACGAGCCACAAAATAAGAACCATCTTTATTATTTATATTACTTGGCATATTAGTAGGAATTATTTTTTTCTTAGATACCATACCCAATGAATCTATTTGGATAAAATGACTGGCAAAAAGTTTATCAGTTTGGCTACTGCAATTGAAAGTTTGAGGTGTTTTATTATTTGCTTCTAAAGTCCCTGTATAGTAAGCTTGTAAATCTAAATCGCACAAAGGAAATATATCACGTTTACACACATCAGAAATAAGATTTTCTCTAATCATTTTTCCGTTCATATCTAATAAGATAGTGTATAATTGTTGATAAATTGCCTCAAAACTCTCCATCCTATAGATAAACAATAACACATTTTTTCCTAATTTCTTTAGTGAATGAGGATCATAACCCAAATAAAGATGTTCATAAAGCAAATTCCCATCTTTATCTATCACCATTATTAATCCTCTTTTCTCTTCATCAATTTTCCAGTCTCTTTTTACGCCATACGTAGTGCAGTATCCTAATAACATAAAATTACCATTATCTAATGTAACTACATCTAATAAGCGGATATTGTGTCCTTTTCTTTCAAAATGTTTCATATTTTGCATAAAACCTTGAAAACTCGTATCTGTCTTGGTAAGAAAGACATAATTAGGGTAGGCATTATGTCCAATAAAGTAGATAGAATCCTTCACTTTTATAGTAGTTCTAATATTCAAATCAAGGAGTTTATCTGTTTCAATTGTTACTACTTGTGCTAAATTGTTATGATAAACCAATAGGTTTGTAATAACAATCATCCATATTTGTAAAATACGTTGTTTTTTCATTTTGGTTATTTAGGATAAGTTTGCAAAATCTGACGTGAATAAACTGTATTGATAAATCGCCTAAAAAGGCTATGATTTCCCCAACGTGCTCCTCCTTGATTCCTTTGAAATATCTCTCCACCTCCTATAGTAAAAGTTATAGGATTTGGTACAGCACTTCCTCCAATTGTATAATCTACGGAAACAGCCCTTGCTCTTGTATTACCATCTGTAGGTAAATTATTGAATGGTTGTAAACGACCTTCTTCATAGACTATCAAATTTCTATAATCAGGATTATCACTACCTAACATATCTGCTTGCCTAACTGCCAATGTTATAGAGCTGATTCTATATTGATTGGCTATAACACTTCTCCCAATAAACAAAGTAATATTACCGCTAATTGGTTGTGGAATACTGCCTCCGCTTGGGGTATTTCCCCCTTGAGGGACTCCGCCTCCTACTACCACACCTGCCATGCCTGTCCCGCCACTGCTACCATTAGGTTTTCCCATTTTCTCAATAACTGGGTCTCTGCGTTGTATGCAATCTTTACATTTAGGATTAGGAGTAGGAGATGCCAACCCCGTCGGGTCATTAAACAGCACTGGATTATTATACCCAAACTGATAAGGATTGATACCTGTAAATAGGTCTGCTAATGGGTCTATCTGGTGGAATCTGCCCAGTTGCGGGTCGTAGCCTCTGAACGCTGTTTCGTGCCAGTTTAGGTTTAGCTTGGTTTCCTTCTCCGTCTGCCCATTGAAGGTAAATTTATTCTCCCTATTCGGACTGGGCGCAGTGTAGTCCAAGCCCTTCATGCTTAGTCCGAAGGGGAGGTAGCTTTATCTAACCGTTAAAACGGTAAGCTACACTAAATCAAATATATAGCTTATCGTTTTAACAATAAAATACATAATTTACTGACTACCAATGAAATAACAAAATTTGGTTACAAACCTAAAGCAAAATAGGGCGAGATTATAAATCCCGCCCAACTAAATTAAATAGATAGCTTATCGTTTTAACGATAAAATACATAATTTACTGACTACCAATGAAATAACAAAACTTGGGTTACAAACCCAAAGCAAAATAGGGCGAGATTATAAACCCCGCCCAGCAGGAAAGAGCCAAAAAATTAAAAATTAAGTACTTTCCCTTTCTTCTTTTCCTTCAAATGATGAAATAAAGAATAACCAAGCATGATTAAAATACAAATCGGAATATAATAGATTTTACTATGCCAATCAGTAAAGATGAATAATATAAAGTCAAAAAAAAGACCAATTAAACCATCAAATAAAAAAGCTACATTGGTACGATAATCATGCTTTCTAACTAAAAAAGTCTGTACTGGTGCTACATATTGCTCATATAGTTTATATGCTTTTAAAAATTCTATATTACTTTCATCTGCAATTATGCCGTCCAAATATTTATGTAAAGACATTCCTCCTCTAAGACAGTTATCCTCATCTTGATGGCTTATTTTATCGAGAGCCTTTGCTATTTCTAATACATTTTTTAACCTCAAGTCTTTGAGATTTTTATCAGCGTATTGATTTTTTATTTTATCAATCTCGTAGCTAATTATTCTATTAAAATAATTATTTTCCATATTATTTTATTTTGGTTTCTTTTTATCAGGAACAATTGGTTCGATATTTTCAGGAAGTTCTCCTATTTCATCCTCATACTCTTTTAAAATTTTATCAAATGTCTTCCTAATAAAATCAATATCTTCATCATAAAATTCTTTTATAAATGGCTCAGCTGACTTAATAAGCTTAGATTTTTTAAGTTTGTTATATAATTTCTTATTCCCAAACCTTTTTTCCATTTCTTTTAATGCTTTGTCCATCAATTGTCTTTTCAATTGATTTGCCCTCGCATTAGTTTTAAGATATTCTAAGCCAAGTTTATTCCATATTTTTTGAGGAATTTGTTTAGCAGTAACATACAAAGTTGTGATACCAATGCCTATTACTTTGATAGGGTTAAGATTGATTTTTTTATCGTCATCAGGAGTATCACCATCTACTTCATTATCAACTGATAATTTTACATCAATACCCCTATACTTTTTGTCTTCAGTATCTTTATCTTTTTCATTAGTTTCCTCTTTCTCCTCTGTTACCACCACTTCCGCCATCATCCCGCCTTCCCTTGTCCATTGTTTGCCATCAAAAGTGTACAAAGCACCCCCTTCCGAAACGTAAGTCTGTCCCTTTTTAGGGTCTTTTACATTTGTCTCACATTCAGGGCATAAACCCGTAGGGTCATTGTAGAGAATTGGATTATTGAGAACATAAACATAAGGAGATACATTTTCAAAAAAATCCGCCAATAAATCTATCTGCCAGAATCTCCCTATCTGCGGGTCATAACTCCTAAAATCCGTTTCAAACCAATGTAACCCTAATTTTGTTTCTTTCTCACTTCCGTCATTGAAAGTAAACTTATTCTCCCGATTCGGACTCGGCGCAGTGTAGTCCAAGCCCTTCATATTCAAGCCAAAGGGGTAGTAGTGGTTTTCTTGCACCACCATCGCCACTGGGGTAGCATTCAGTTCTATTTTCAAATCATCAAAGAACACATCAGTTCCACTTTCGTACTTCATGTAGGCTACCACGCTGGTTGTGTTTGCGGGCAAGACCATGCCTATACTGAGTTCTTCCCACATCGTTTCCCCTGCCTGCGTTACGTACTGCTCCTGCGGTGCGCCAATGAGGCTATTGCCATTATAGACTTCTAAGACTAACTTGGCAGTAGAGGCAGGAGGAGGAGTTTGTATGCCCAAGAGGCTCATCTCTTGCCCTACCCCCTGCCCTTCCAAGGAGAGGGGAGTTTCTTCCTTCGCCTTCCTCTGCAAAGATAAAGTTTTTCCTAATAATTGTGCGATACCTACCAGATTTAATCTTGGGGGGCTGGGCGGAATGATGACCTCGCCGATATTGCCCTGCGGCTGAGCGGGAATG
>JALOMS010000190.1 GCA_025455345.1 Thermoflexibacter sp.
TTGGTGGATGTGGGCGGTTTCATTTTTTCTACCAAACGGTCGTCCCTCTGGGACTTCAATAAATTGTATTTTAATGCCGTCAGGCATGACCGCTTTGTAGGAAAAGAGAGGTGGTTTTTTATCAAAGTTCCGTAGGAACGGCACATTTTTTTAATATTTACGTTTTTCATGTGAAAACACATGAAAAAAGGTTTTCTGCACCATTTCACGTGTTATCACGTGAAATACAAATGTAATAAATAAGTTAAATATGATTCCAATAAGACACAAGGATTTGGATTTGTTTGCTCAAAGACATTTTGAGGCGATAAGAAATCGTTTTGGTAAAGTAGAAAATTTTACCCTCATTGATTATCAAAACATTGATGATTGGTTCAAGCGCATTTCAAAAAACAAATATACTTTTGAAAACATCATAAAAGTAAAACCTGCTGAATTAGAAGAACTTAAAGACTACTTTATTGCAGATAAATATCCAGATGAAATTTTAAAATTGAAAAACTTGTATGAAGATTTTGCAAAATCAAACTCTAATTTTGGTGAAAGAAAAAATAAATACAATGCTTATTTTTTGGTTGAAAAATTAGGGATTAAAGTATGTCCTTACTGCAATCGCAATTATATTCATAATATCAATCATAAAACAAGAAAACGCACTTCCGAACTTGACCATTTTTATAACAAAGATGAATTTCCGTTTTTAGCTGTTTCGTTTTATAATCTTGTGCCAAGTTGTAAAGTTTGCAATAAATTAAAACTTCAAAAATCTGCAAGCATAAATCCGTATGATACAAGATATTGGAATAGGAACTTACTTAAATTTAACCTTAAAATAAAATCTGTAAATTTTTACTTAGATAAAGAAAGCATAGAAATAAATGCACAAGCATTGGAGGAAAAAATGAAAGACAACTTTAATGCTTTTGAGTTGGCAAAACTTTATGAAAACCACACAGACATTGCCCTTGACCTTATCCAAAAATCCATTACTTACAACGACTCTTACATTGACGAACTTTTCCAAACCTACGAAGGTACGCTTTTCCGCAATCGGGAAGATGTACTCCTAAGCCTCAAGCACGATACAAGCAAGCTAAAATCAGACACTCTATGCTGGTATAGAGTGTTTTTGAGTTATTCGTAGGGTTTCCTTTTTAGCAAAATCAGTCTTGGTAATCTCAAAGAGGGTGTCCCTCGCTTTTTTGGCACTCTCCTCTATATCTACTAAGGGGTAAGGGTAATCTCTACCTAACTTAAACTTGTATAAATGCTCTTCCAAGTGTGTAATCTTCCAAGGTTCGTAAGCCAAATAAGTGGGTAGATGCTGGAGTTCGGGAAGCCAAGTTTTGATGAATTTGGCTTCGGGGTCGTGGTCTTCCGCCTGCTTGGTAGGGTTATAAATGCGAATTTTTTGAGAAGCAGTTCCCATTGTGCTGGCTTGCATTTGGAACTGGCAGAAGTGAATACCTACTTCGTAATCAAGGAATTGCCTTGCTAAGTGCGCTACTCCTGCCTGCCAAGGTTGGAAAAGATGATGTGTAAGGAAAGAAACCAACATTGCCCTCATTCTGAAATTCAAATAGCCTGTGGCATTCACACAGCGCATACAAGCATCAACAATAGGAATCCCCGTGCTTCCTGTCTGCCAGGCATGGACATAGTCAGGATTGACCTGCTGACGTACTGCGTCAAAGGCGGGGTGCAGGTTTTGGAACTCCATGTTACACTCCATCTCAAAACGTTGGATATAATGACAGTGCCAGTGCAAGCGCGACTCGAAATTGGTGAAAACATGCTGATGAAAAGGGAATTTTTCTTTTTCTGATTGCATAAGTTGATACACCTGACGGATAGACAGATTTCCCCAAGCTAAATAAGGTGAAATACGACTACATGACTTCCTGCTTTCTGCGGGTTTGGAGAGGTGTTTGGCATAATTTACGATTCTTTCCTGTGTAAAACTTTTTAGATACCGCCATGCCAAAGTTTCTCCTCCTTTTTGCAGATTGTGTATAAAAACTTGATTTTCAATATTTAATAAGCCATAATTCTCGAAAAAATAAGGCTCTAACTGCACAGCCTTTAGCTTTGCTAAGTTTACTTTTTCTGTGGGAGCTTGCATAGTAGCTACCCACCGCTCATTCCAGCCTTCTCTATTTTTTAGCCCCCTTATTACTCCGTCCTTCTTGCTCTCTATCCATTGGATTTGAGAGGCTTGGCAAAATTTTTTAATTTGTTTATCTCTGTCAAAAGTAACCTTTTGTCCGATTTCTTGGTGAGAGAAAATGGTGTGAATTTTATATTTTTCTGATATTCGCTGGAGGACAGGAATGACCTCGTTCTCAAAGACATAAATCTGTGCTTGGTAGGGTCTAAGGCGATTTTGTAAATCTTGCAAGGACTCTTTGGCAAAAATCCAATGTCTTTCGGACTGCTCGACTAATTGCATTACGGAGGGTTCGAAAAAGAAAATCAATAAAGTAGGGTAAGGACTTTCCAATGCTTGACGCAAAGGAGCATGGTCGTAAAGTCTTAAATCTTTTTTAAACCATAAGATATTAATATTTTCCATTGAACTTAGCCCTCAACTTTATTCACATAATCATCAAGATTCTGCAAAGTGTTTCCAACATCTGACACTTGACTGTTTAGTATTTTTATCAAAGAAGCCAAATGGTTAAGTTTTACTTCTAACTTTCTCGAATAACCCTCCGTATCCATTAGTTTTGACTGATGCCAGGAAAGTTGCGCTTTCAAATGAGTAACTTCCTTTTGTAACTCGTTAGCATAAGCCTGCGCGTCACTAAGCATACATCTTTGAGCAACTAACTGCTCTTTCAGATAAGTTACTTCATCACATAAAGAAGTTTGAATTTCGCTTTGTTTTTCGTTCATAAATTATTTTGCTACTGCTTCTTCTACCGAGTCTGCATATTGGATGTCCAATTCCTTATATTTACCATTTGGAAAGTCTTTTTCTATCTTCATCCTCCCTAACTTTACACTTTGCACAAATACATTGTCCTCTGGTAGAATTTTGCGGTGTGTTTTTACTCCATATCGCAAGAATATTTCCTCTTTCCAAGTAGTAAAATACCACTCCATAGAAGGTTGGTGAAATACAGTTAGTTTTCTTTTATCAAAAATTACTTTTGTTATGTGATACTTGCTAATGATTTCAATTGTTTGAGTAAATACTTTCTTAAATTCCTCAATAGGGATATAGTTAGAAATAGCTACAATGAGTAGCACTTGTTTATCTTTCCACACATAAACTGCTGTGTGATTAAATTTCTCAATAAGTTGAAAATCACTTGACAAACTATTTTCCATGATTAGACTAAAAATGTTATTGTATTACTTAGATTAAAAAAGTGCTTTATATTCTTTAAGAACAAAAAAAACTATTTCTTGTTTGGAAAAAGCCCTCGTCAATTTTATTTTACAGAGCGGTTTTTTGAAAATTCCATAATAAGTAATTTTCAGCATTAATCAATCATTCATCATACTTATCTGCTGATACACACAAACGAGCTTTTATGATGATATTAGACGGTTGCAAGCATTTTCTAAGCCCCAAACACGACACAACCAAGCTAAAATCTGAACAATCCACCCTTTTTTTGTAATTTATTGAAAATATCTATACTTTTGGGAACAGATAATTAAAAAATAAAGCCCATAAGGTTTTAAAAACACTTATCCGAAAGATAGAGCAAGTCAAAGGCAAAAGCACTTAGGCAGACTTATAAACAAACCAATACTATCGAACATTCAATTAAGCTATACGGCAGATAATATTCCCACCTTTTAAAAAACAAGATGAAAGTATTAATCTCTTTATTAATCATTTTTATACCCTTTTTAGCCTTCGCTAATGGAGGTCCCATAGATGAAAGTCATTTCCGCAAAACAGGAAATATTAGGTTATTAAGAACCGCAGACGTATCTCTCCTCAAAGAAAACCTCCATATCAAAGTGGTAGGAGATTTTACAGAAATAGAGGTCGAGTATCATCTAAAAAACAATGGCAAAAAGCAAAAAGTCCAATATGGCTTTCCTGTTGATGCTTATGAAACAGATTGGTATCCTACTCAAATGGGAACTCGTGTTTTTGAAAAAGAAAAAGATTTTGTAAAATACTTTAAAATTATTGAGCATGACAGAGAGTTAAAAATTACTCATTGGGTACTTGATAGTGTTTATACAGCAAAATCAGTTCAGCTCTTCTCGAGATATCCTGATAATAAGAAATATACCATTCTAAGAAAATGGTATGCGACTACCATTGATTTTGAACAAGATGAAATGAAGGTAATCAAAGTCATTTATAAAGTCAAAAATACTTTACAAGATAAAGATGTTGGGCTTAGGTTTACCTATTTTTATTCTGACCGACATTTTACCTATCATTTAACACCTTCGAGCAGTTGGGGCGATGGCAAGGTTGGAGAGTTCAACTTGAAAATAGATGTGAGTGATATAGCCTTGGTTAGCGCAGACTTTACTGTAAAAGGCATAGAAGGTTTAAGCAATACAAATAATATATTTTCTTATTATTCAAAAGATTATGACTTGCAGAAGTCAGATAGAATTGACATTCACTACAATTATAATCATGTCAGAATATCTCCTTTTATTAAAAAATATGACATTACTAACTTTGTTAAATCTATCAAAAGCTCTTCCAATAATGAAACAGTACAGCACCTCATAGATAAATCTCACCAAACAAGTTGGACTGGCTCAGAGGGCGATTGGATTGAAATAACATTGAATGAGCTTCAAAATGATAAATATCACATTTTAATTGGCTGTTTACTCATTTTAAATGGAGATTACGCAAGTAAAGAAGCCTTTGACAAGAGTGGTAAAATTAAAAAGATAGGTATTGTGGTGAATGATACACTTATTTATGATAAAGATTACTGGAAAAATGAAAAAAAGAATCATGTAATGACTGTTGAAACGCCTGTTTTTAAGAATCTTACAGACGAATTAATGTGTGGTTTAGCCAATATTGTCATCGATGAAAGACATCAATTTGGACTTCCTGATAAAATCTATAAAATCAAAATTAAATTTTTGAAAACGAATAAAGAAGCAGGAGAAAAGTTTACTCTTTCAGAATTATACCTCTTGGGCAGGTAACACAACCAAGCTAAAATCTGAACAATCCACCCTTTTTTTGTAATTTATTGAAAATATCTATACTTTTGGGAACGGATAATGAAAAAATAAAGCCCATAAGGTTTTAAAACCCACAGTGGAACTGCTTTTGGGTTTGGACAAAAATAAATAATACAACGCACTTATTACTAATATACTAATCATACAATAAAATGTTGAACTACGACAAAGTGGTAGAGCTACTTGGCAAAGACGCAGATAGCCTATTAAACCACAAATCAAAAACAATTGCAAAAGAAAGTTTGCAGTTGCCTAATCCAAAGTATGTCGACCAAGTATTCACTTACTCTGACCGCAACGTGCAGGTAATGAGGAGTTTAGGTCAGCTATTTAGCACAGGTCGCTTGGCAAATACGGGCTATCTTTCTATTTTGCCCATCGACCAAGGCATAGAACACAGTGCTGGGGCTTCTTTTGCACCCAATCCTGCTTATTTTGACCCAGAAAATATCGTAAAATTAGCGATAGAAGGCGGTTGTAATGGTGTAGCAACTACTTTTGGGGTCTTGGGCATGGTAGCGCGCAAATACGCACACAAGATTCCATTCATCGTGAAGGTAAACCACAATGAGCTATTGAGCTACCCCAACAGGGCAGACCAAATCATGTTTGGAACGGTGAGAGAGGCATGGAACTTGGGCGCAGTGGCTATCGGGGCTACGATTTACTTTGGTTCTGAAAACTCTACTCGCCAAATTGTAGAAGTAGCAAGGGCTTTCCAAGAGGCGCATGAGTTGGGCATGGCAACTATTTTGTGGTGCTATACGCGCAACTCTGCCTTCAAAAAAGATGGCGTGGACTACCACGTTTCTGCGGACTTGACAGGACAGGCAAATCACTTGGGCGTAACCATAGAGGCGGACATCATCAAGCAAAAACTCCCTGAAAATAACGGAGGTTATACCGCACTCAACATGGGTGGTTCTTCTTACGGTAAAACGGACAAGCGCATTTACACACAACTTACTTCCGAACACCCCATCGACCTTTGTCGCTACCAAGTGGCAAACTGCTACATGGGCAAGGCGGGCTTAATCAACTCTGGCGGTGCGTCTTCGGGCGAATCGGACATGGCAGAAGCAGTAAAAACCGCAGTCATCAACAAGCGCGCAGGTGGCATGGGCTTGATTTCAGGTAGAAAAGCCTTCCAAAGACCTATGAAGGAAGGTGCGGCTATCTTGAACGCAATCCAAGACATTTATCTGCTCAAAAAGATTGACATTGCGTAAGTTACTTTTATTTTTTATAAATATTAAAGCACAACATCTTGCAAAAAATGTTGTGCTTTTTATTTGCTCATTTTACTTAAATAGTTTGATATCTAAATGGTTAAAAAAAAACAAACAACTATCTAACTATATAACTATCTAACTATCTAACTATTTTGTTTTTCATTACGCATACGCATTTACGTACCCTTCCAGCCCTTTGTTGCCCCCAATGCCCGAAGCCACGAAATGCCATTCATTGTCAATGCGTTGTAACTTTCCGAACTCTACGTCTGTGCTACCCGCAAAGCTGGCATCTAAGTCAAAACTCAATATTTCTCTCTTACTCTCTACATCTACTAATCTAATATAAGCGTCATTTAATAATCCAAAATTCTGTCTGCGGGCGTTGGCATCATGGATTGTTACCACTATCAGTATCTCATTTACCTTACTATCTATCATGTTCAGGTTTGCTAAAATCATCTCATCGTCCTCGTCCCCTGCGCCGTTGCGGTTGTCGCCCGTGTGCTGAATAGAGCCATCGGGAGATTTGAGGTTGTTGTAAAAAACGAAAAACTCGTCCGCAGGAAGTTTGCCGTTGCCGCCCAGCATGAATACAGAGGCATCTAAGTCCATGAGAGAAGTCGTTTTGAGTTCCCAGCCCAAGCCAATCATTATCTTTTTCAGACTTGGTTCTTTCTTTGATAAATTAAAACTATTACCTTTTTTTAATTGAATTGACATCTTTCTTTCTTTTTTTAGTTATAAATTATTAATTATGAGTTATGAATTTTCCTCTAATTATTTGATTATTAATATATTATATTTTTACTTATAATCTTTACTTTTATTGTATAGGTAAATCCCTTTGCTGTTGTCCGAGTCCTCTCGGACAATTTTGGTGATTCATGCTATAAATTATGATACTCGGTAGGAACGGTTCGCCGTTGCGATTTACTATCGGTAGAAATAAGTTTACCAAATAATCATGCAACTCTGTTAAGAGTTGAACAACTTACTGATTATTAAACTCTTAATGGAGTTTGTATGGCATTGGGTATTGTCATTGCTACCAATATTAAGTCCCAGACTGGAAGTCCTTCACAGGACTTCAATTACTTTATAACTTTTTATAGCACAGTGTAATAATTCGGACTTGTTTAAGGTTGGATTTAAAACCGCAGTGGAACTGTCCAACCTTAAACAAGTCAAGGTTGTTCCACAACGTTTGCAAATCTTGACTAACTACAATCCATTAATTTTCAATATTTTATAAACTCACTTTCTAAGATTGCAAACAAGTATTCATCTCGCCAAGAGCCTTTGTTCCAAAAACTTTGTTTGAAATGTGCTTCTTGCCTTAGCCCAAGACTTTGGAGCAAGTGAATACAAGAAACATTCTCTACATCTACTATTCCTATCATTCTATGTATCTGTTTTTCAATGAATAAGCACGAAAATACTTGCTTCAAAGCCTCTTTTGCATATCCTTTCCCAGCATAGAGCGGCGATAGTGTAATGCCAAATTCTACAATCCTTTCATCATACACTTCTGGTTTAAGTCCTATGTCCCCGATTAGTTTGTCTTCCTGTTTTAATACAATGCCCCACTGTACCCATGTACCCCTCTCTCCAAAAATCAAATCTTTGACCTCGTCAATGAATCTTTGGCAATGCTCCAAAGTGTAGGGGTCATAGCTTTGAAACTTGCATATAGCTGGATTGGAGCGATACTCATAAAAGTTAGTTATATCCTTTTCTTGTAAATTTCTTATAATGAGGTTTTTAGTTTCTAAGTGTATCATATTTGTTATAATTCAAGAAATAGCTACAAATGTTTTTTTACCTTAAATATGTAGCTCTATAAAATCATTAATAATGACCTATAACTATTCATCTTCATATAAAATATAGCAACGATAATGCTTGGAACAATAATTAGAAATAATCCAAAAGCCATCAAGTAATATTTCCTCGAACCTGTGATATAATATGAATTAATCATTACATCTGTTGGGTCATCTGGGTTATAATTCACATCAATTTCTGTGTTTTTAAAGTTTTTATATACATTTTTGCTTCTTACCCTGTACGTTTTACCTTCTTGTGTTTCAAATTCCACATACAAAAAACTCCCTTTATCCAAAGTAACTTGTTGGGTAAACAAAATAGATGTATCATGTGCATTTCCTTGTAATTGTAATGTTTTATGTACTGCGGGTAGCTTGCCTACAACCTTACCCTTGACCTTGATAGATTTCCTTAAACAGTCCTCCCATAGATTTTAATGTATTTAATTATTTTCTTACTTAAAAAAATCATCTAACAATTTCTGTTTGTCATCTTTTTTAACTTCCTCTTTTTCAGGAATCTGTGTATTATTAAAAAAACTATCTAACAAATTTTCCTTGCTATTGCCTGCGCCCCCCTTGCTGTTGTCAGTGTCCTCACTGACAACATTGCCGTTGTCCGAGTCTTCTCGAACAACTTTGGTTTCAACCTTCGTATCTGCACTTGTAAAAAAGCTATCAATCACATTTTCTGTTTTTTTAACTATCTGATTATCTGTATTTGTAAAAAAATCATCAGGATTTACCTTTGCTTTGCCGTTGTCAGTGTCCCCACTGACGACATTTTTACCACTCAATCCGCTATCTTTTCCCCCTTTCATCTGCGAAAATAGCAAATCCACTTTCTTACTTTTTGCTTCTTCTATCTGCCTTTGGCGTTCGCGTTCCTCCTTGTCTATATCTGCCAAAAGGTTTTCAAAACTGCTATTCAATTGCTCTACCTTAGAGGGTTGCCCCAATATTTTATCCACCTCTGCTTCCGTTGCGCCCGCCTGCAAGGAGTTCAGCACTGTTGTCATATTTTCCATTTGCTGGGCATCTTGTTCCAACTGCTCAAAGTGGAAATTGGTAACTTGGTTTAGTTCGTGCAGTTGTTGCGTAATGTCCGCTTGCGTTTTGGCATTGGTGAGTTTGGCAGATAGCAACACCTCTTTGGTTTGCAGTTCGTCTATTTTCAGCTTCATTTGTTGCTGTTGCACTTGTAACTGATTGATAGTCTGCCAAATATTATTGTTCAGTGCTTCGTATTGGCTGACCTGCTTGTCCACCAATTCCTTCTGCACCAAGACTTGCTTTGCCTCGTGTTCCTTCTTTTTCTTTGCCAATTCGGTTGCTTCTTTCTGCAATTGGGCGGCATCAGCTCGGTATTGGTCGAGCTTTTTTTGGATTTCGTACTGACTTGTTTTAGCGTTTTTAATCGCCACATTGCTGTCCTGAATAGAAAGGTGCATCTCGTGGATAGCCCTCTGAATCAGCACAGAAGGGTTTTCCTGCCCTTCGTCATTTGCTTTAAATATATTGCGGATACGTTTCCACATAGTTTGAAAATAGCTTATGCCTTTGGTCTAAAAGCGAATGTAAAATAAAATACGAATCTTGTAAAATTAAGTTTAAAATTACACCCTGATTAGCAGTGGTTTATAAATACAATGAGGGATAAATTAAGCAAGTATTTTCTTGGTTTTTAATACTTTATCAAAAATAAAATATTTTTTTGGAAAAATTAATGCTTTTTGTTTTTAATTCTTAAAAAATTGATTATTAGGCTTTTGTATATAATTTTTCAAAAAGTTGCTTTACATTTACAACTTATATCAGCAAAAATCTTACCTTTAAGATTGTACTTAACACTTATGACGATTTGAGAATACATAGACTGATAATTTCCTTTTGTCCAATAATTCATTATCTTGCATCAAACAACGATATTGTTTCAGTTTTGCCCTCTACCTCATAAAAATAAAACACCAAACCCAAATTCACTTATGACAGGCGATGTATTGCTTACGATATTTTTAGTGATTCTCAACGGTTTTTTTGTTGCCGCAGAGTTCGGGAATTCTGAAACAGACTTGTCGCCATATCTTACAAAGATTAGACGCTTACTTGGCGGCTACGCGTTTGGCGATTACCATGGTAGTGATTGCCATAGGTTATATGGGAGATATAGTTACTTTGGAAGTAATTCTGAAAATATGCGAACTATTGGATTATGAGCCTCCTGCTGAGATTACAAGTCATGCCGTAGAAATTTCCTTTGTCATTATGACTTTCTTGTTGGTAGTTTTTGGGGTACTTGCCCCCAAATCTATTTCTATTCGCTATCCTTTGGCTACTACACTTTTTGCCGCTTTGCCTTTGCGATTTTTTTATACTATCTTTTACCCTATTATTTTCCTACTCAATGGGGTGGCGAACTTAGTAATTAGATTGTTTGGAATCAAGCCTTTAGAAGGCAATGATGCCGCACATACAGAAGAAGAACTAAGAATAGTAATTGCTGAAAGTGTAAAAAGTGGTACGATTAATACCAATGAACAGCAGTTGATAGAAAAAGTATTTGAGTTTGACAATCGCTCTGCCAAGCAAGTAATGATTCCACGATTAAATATATCAGGAATAGACGTAAACTGGTCTAATGCACAAATAATCAGCGCAGTAATAGAAGAAAAATATTCTCGTATGCCTGTTTATCATGAAACTTTAGACAAGATTTTGGGTATTGTGTATTCTAAAGACCTTTTGATGTATGCCAACGAACAGAAAGCTATTAATTTCCAAGAAATTATGCGCCCTGTCTATTATGTTCCTGAATCTAAGCGCATTAAAGACCTTATCCGTGAATTTCAAAAGAAAAAAATCCATATTGCGATTGTAACAGACGAGTTTGGAAGAACAATAGGTTTGGTTTCTTTGGAAGATATTATAGAAGAAGTTTTTGGCGAAATCTATGATGAGTATGATGATGAAAAAGTAATTATCATAGATAAAATTAGTGATAAAGAGTTCATTATCAATGCGTCTGCTTCTATCGTAGATATTAATCGCCTACTTCCTTTGCCTCTACCAGAAAACAAAGGCTATGATACAGTAGCAGGTTTAGTTTTAAACAAATTAGGGAAAATACCTCAAATAGGAGATAAAATTAGGATAGGGAAGCATGAGGTTTCTATCCTGAAAAAGAGCAACTTAGGCTTAGAGTTAGTAGGTATTAAATTAGTGGATTAATCACCTAAAAAATGATAGTAAATGTTTTTGCAATGTCTGAAAAGCATCTGACTTGAGAAAGTTTATTGCTTTTTTGGACAGTTTGTTCTCTTTACTTCATAATTTTTTTTATCTGACAATGCTACTCCAAACAAGCCGCCCAAACAAATCTTTGAAAAATACATCATCTCTTTTATGGAATTTCCGTTATCAATACATCATAGATTCAAATGTTTCTTGTTTTTTGTTCTTGGTTTGAAGTAGCTCAAAATCATTATTTAGAAATAAAAATCTCCTAAATTTAGAGGGAAATAAGACCAAAAATGGAATATAAAGTATGAAATACAAAATCACACCTTTTAATGTTATTGCAGTAGCACTAACGCTCTTTGCCTTCATTGACTATCTGCGTACCAAAGACCCTACTGGCTTGGGGCTTTTGGCAGTCATTTATGTGCTGGGGGGAGTAGTAGGCGTACTCCTTGTTGATTTTCTAATTCAATGGTTAGCAAAAGAGTACAAAAAAATTATTCCTATTGAAATGCTGATGCTTGGAGTAGTTGTTTTCTGGATAGCAAGTATGGAAAGAACAAAAACATGGCTGATTCCTGAAAATTTTGGAGAAGGCTATGTTACCGTCATTTACGACATGGAAGGCGCAGAGAAACTCCCTATTCATTCTTTTACTTGGAGTTATGAAATAAAAATTCCTGAAAGTGGTATCCTCCTCACTTCTACAAAATTTGAGGACGATTTGCCCAAAACAGACATCAAAACCTATACAGGTGCAGTATTAGACGAATATAAGGAAGAATTTTTTGAGTGCCTATTTGAGAGTGAAATGAACTGCAGCAATAAAAACTACAAATATAAAACTTGGATAGTGCAAAAAAAGAAGTGTGAATATGCCTCCGTCAAAGCAGATAGCGTAAGAAAAATCATGCAAAGTAAATTTTGTAAATGAAAACCACTAACAACCATTTTAACTATTCAACTATCTAACTATTAAACTATTCAAAAATAAAAAATATGTCAAAAATAAAAATATTTATCACCCTTGCATTCTGTTTTGCTTTTTTAGCAAGCATTTATGCTTTTCAGAAGTACGACTTTCCAAGTCGTTATTTACAACTTGTCCAATTTTCCAAATCGGACTCCAAACACCAACAACTAACCACTAAACACCAAGAAAAGATGTTTTTTAAAGACGACAAGAATTATAAAAGCGATTGGAAAAAGGTCGACTCTTTGGAAAATAAAGGACTGACCGAATCGGCGGCGAAGGTAGTAGATGAAATCTATGCCAAAGCAAAAAAAGACAACAACTCTGAGCAGATAGTCAAGGCGATAGTCTATCAGGCAAAGTACATTTCCTACACGCAGGAAGACGCAGAGGTGAAGATACTGAACAAGTTGGACAGCGAGGCTACGATTGCCGCTTTCCCTGTAAAGCCCATCTTGCACAGCATTTTAGCCACACAATATTGGCAATACTACGAGCAAAATCGCTGGCGTTTTTACAACCGCACCGAAACCGTAGCCTTTGAGAAGAAGGACATCGCTACTTGGTCTTTGGAGGACATCGTCAAAGAAACAAGCAAGCAGTACGAACTTTCTTTGCAAGACGCTCAAAATCTGAAAAATACGAAAATTGAAAACTTCCACGAAATTTTAGGGGCAAATGTGGACAGCACCGTAGCAAGTTTTGGAAGGGACAAAAATCGCAATCTTAGACCTACACTTTACGACCTTTTGGCGCACAGGGCAGTGGATTTTTTCAGCAATACAGAGCCAGAAATTACGCGCCCAATTTACAAGTTTGAGTTAGACAAAGCAGAATATTTCGCCAATGCAAAAGACTTCGCTCAGTTAAAAATAGAAAGCAAAGATACGAGTGCAATGAAGCTACAAGCAATTGTACTTTTGCAAGATTTGATAAAGTTTCACCAAAATGATACCAACAAAGACGCACTTGCCGATGCCGACCTCAAACGCATTGGTTTTGTTTATGCTCACTCCGTTCATGCCAATAAAGAATCATTGTATTTGAAGGCATTACAAGATTTTCAGAATATTTATGAGAGTTCGCCTATTGCCGCCGATGCCGCTTACCTGATAGCAGATTTATATAGAACACAAGGCGAAACTTATAATTTTTCCAAGAATAATGAAACACACCGTTGGAAACTAAAAGAGGCATTGGAATTGGCAGAAAAGGTAATCAAAAAATACCCAAATACGCAAGGCGCAAACAACAGCAGGCACTTGATTGAGTTGGTAAAAACAAAATCTTTCAGTTTGGACGTAGAAAAGGTAAGCCCTTCCAACAAGCCTCAACGCATTTTGGTAACTTATCGCAATGCACCCAAGATGTTTTTTAAAGTGGTAAGCACTAATTATGAAGAACTTGGCACTATGGCGGGTTATTATTACGACTACAAACAAAGGGAAAAACTCATGAAAGATTTGACAAGTAGAAAAGCAGTCAAATCTTGGAATACGACTTTGCCAAGTGATGAGGGCGATTTTCAGGCGCACGCTACGGAAATGCTCGTGCCAGAATTGCCTCATGGTTATTATTTTATATTTGCTTCTGATAATGAAGGTTTTACCTACCAGAAAAACACCTTGTTTTGGTCGCATTTTATCATCTCTGATTTGAGTTTGATAGGAAGGCAATGGGCAGAAAAAGGGGAACAGGAGTTTTATGTACTCAACAGGACTACGGGCAAGGGCGTTGCTAATGCACAGGCGCAACCTTTTTATAGAGATTACAACTACAATTCGCGCCGTTACGAGTACAAAAAAGGCATTTTGACCGCTTCGGACAAAGAAGGGCGCGTTGCTATCAAATACGAAGGCAACAATCGCAATACTTCTTATTTTAATTTGGAAATCTCCAACGGTGCAGACAAACTGCACACCGAAGAAAGTTTTTATGTGAATCAACCGTACAAAAACACGCCTACACCGTATTACAAGACCTTTTTCTTTACGGACAGAGGCATTTACAGACCTTCACAAAGCATTTATTTCAAAGGAATTTTATTGAATTTTAAAAATCAAGAGAAAAACCCACAAGGCTTAGGAGAAAATCGCCTCAAACCCGAAATCATCAAAAATCAGTCTTTGAAAGTGTATTTGTATGATGTGAATGGTCAGAAAGTCAGTGAGTTAGACGTAAAAACCAATGAATACGGAAGTTTCAGTGGCACTTTTACTACGCCTGTGGGGGTGCTAAACGGTGAAATGACGATTCGCACAGATGGTGGTTATGGTGGCTACCACTCAATTTCCGTAGAGGAATACAAGCGACCTAAATTTGAGGTGAGTTTTGAACCTGTAAAGGGCAGTTTCCGCTTGGGCGAAAAAGTGAAAATGGAAGGCAAGGCAAAGGCGTATTCGGGCGCAAACATAGACAATGCCCAAGTGAAATACCGCATAGTCCGCAAGGCAAAACTGCCCTATTGGTGGTGGTGGTGGTATCCTGACTTCCAAACTTCGCCTGAAATGGAAATCGCCAACGGCAATACGACTACGGACAAAGACGGTGCATTTAGTGTTGAATTTGAGGCAGTTCCAGATTTAGGCTTGCCCAAGAGTTCCAAGCCGACCTTTACTTACCAAGTGTTTGCGGATGTAACTGACTTGAATGGAGAAACACGCTCAAACTCTGAAAGGGTAAGCATTGGTTATACCGCTTTGGAGATAGAAACAGATATTCCAGATGAGCTTGATTTAGAGAATTTTAAACCCAATTTTGAAATCAATTCTACCAATCTAAGTGGGGAATTTGAACCCGCACAAGGCACTTATACTTTGCACGCTTTGAAAACGCCTGAAAGAGTATTTAGAAAACGACTTTGGGGAAAACCTGATAAGTTTATACTCTCTAAATCAGACTTTTATAAGAATTTTCCTAATGATGAATACGAAAACGAAAGCAATCTTTACACTTGGGAAAAAGGCACAAAAGTAGCAGAAACAAATTTTGATACAGGGAAAGATAAAAAATTGAATTTGAGCAATTTAAAGGCGGGCATGTATGTATTGGAACTGATTTCAAAGGACAAATACGGTGAAGAAGTCAAAGGCTTAAAATATTTTACGGTTTATTCTTCCAAAGCAAAAACGCCTGTTTACAATTTGGCAGAATTTATCAAACCTTTGAAAACCAGATATGAAGTGGGTGAAACTGCCCAAATCTGTGTGGGGACTGCTTTCCAAAATGCACCAATTTTGTATGAAATAGAACTTGACGGGCAAATCCTCAAAAAAGAATGGTTGAACTTTAATAATGAGCAAAGGATTTTTGAAATTCCTGTTACAGAGGCAATGCGCGGCAATTTTGGCGTACATTTTACTTTTGTGCAAAACGGGCGCGCTTACCAGCATAACCAAGTTTTTACTATTCCTCACACAGACAAGGAGTTAGACATTAGTTTTGAAACATTTAGGAACAAACTTTTCCCTGGGCAGAACGAGGAATGGAAAATCAAAATCAAGGGCAAAAAGGGCGATAAAGTTGCCGCAGAAATGTTGGCAACGCTTTATGACGCTTCTTTGGACGTTTTCCGACCTAACTCCTTCAATTTTGATATTTTAAGTTATAACCAAACTACCAAACAGTGGGGCAATTACGGCTTTGGAACAAGGGGTTCTGACAACTCTACTTACTGGAATCAGTATCTATTTGGAATACAAGCAAGGTATTACGATAATTTGTATGTCTTTGGTTTTGAGGGAGGAAGGTACTATAGAGGAGATTTTCGAGTGAGAGGTGCAACTTCTATAAATTTGATGATGAGTGCGCCTATGAGCGAAGTCCAAGAAGAAGCAAGTTTTGATGCAGATAGTTTTGCAGATGATGCAGGAATGGTGGCAGATAGTGCAGAAATGTTAAAGAAAGATAGCCCTTCTCCCAAGAAAAGTATGGAAATGAACAAAGCAATAGTAGTAGGGGGATTAGAAAAGGAAAAAGCAGGAACAAATGCAAGACTCGAAGAGGGAGGAGAAGAAAAGAAACCTGAACCCAAATTAGAAGACGTAAAAGCACGTACTAATTTCAATGAAACGGCTTTCTTTATGCCTCATTTGGAAACAGATGCAGAGGGAAATGTGATTGTGAAGTTTACCATTCCTGAAAGCCTCACACGCTGGAAAATGTTGGGTTTTGCTCATTCTAAGGATTTAAAATATGGCTTCAAAGGCAATGAGTTGGTTACACAAAAAGACTTGATGGTTGTACCCAATGCGCCTCGCTTTTTCAGAGAAAATGACGAAATGACTTTTGCCTCCAAAATCACTAATATTTCGGATAAAGACTTGACAGGCAAGGCGAAGGTGATGTTCTTTGATGCAATTTCGATGAAAGAGATTGATTTGATTAGCCCCACCCCAGCCCTCCCCAGTGGGGAGGGAGCTAAAAACTCCAAAGATGAAAAGAAAGGCAGTGGCATAGTTTCCCCCTCTGGGGGGACGGAAGGGGGGCTAATTGAGTTCTCCGTTCCCAAAGGGCAAAGCACAGTCGTAAAATGGAATATCCATATCCCAGATGCAAAGTATCAAGCAATTACGTACAGAGTAGTGGCGCAAGCGGGCGAGTTTACGGACGGGGAAGAAATGAGTGTTCCTGTCCTCACCAATAGAATGTTGATAACAGAAACCATGCCTTTGCCTGTGCGCGGTGGGCAAACCAAAGAGTATGAACTCACCAAGTTGGTAAAAAATAAGTCCACGACTTTGAAAAACCACAAGCTGACTTTGGAGTTTACTTCTAACCCTGCGTGGTATGCGGTACAGGCATTGCCTTACCTCATGGAGTACCCTTATGAGTGTGCAGAACAGACATTTAGCCGTTTTTATGCGAATAGTATCGCCACGCACGTTGCTAATTCACACCCAAAAATCAAGAACGTATTTGACGCTTGGGCAAGTGCAGAAAAGAACAATCCCGCAAGCGCAAATGGAGGAAGTTCTTCCGCCTTTTTGTCCAATTTGGAGAAAAATCAGGAGTTAAAATACTTGCTTTTGCAGGAAACACCTTGGGTAGTCAATGCCCAAGACGAACAAGCAAGAAAGCGACAAATCGCAGTTTTGTTTGATTTGAACAGAATGTCAGGCGAATTAGGGCGCGCTTTGACAAAGTTAGAACAAATGCAAGTATCTAACGGTGGTTTCCCTTGGTTTGACGGAATGCCCGACTCGCGCTGGATTACCCAACACATTGTGGCGGGCATGGGACACTTGGACAAATTGGGCGTGAATACGATTAGAGCCAATGCAAATGCCTCCAATAAAATCAATTACGGAATTGACTCTGAGCGCACTTGGCGCATGATAGAGCGCGCCACGCTTTACTTGGACGAGCGCATGAGGGAAGATTATGAACGCTTGGAAGATTATTGCAAACGCAACAAACTCAAAATGGAGGAACAAAAAGCTGGTTATGAGGCAATTCACTACCTCTATACGCGTTCCTTCTTCAAAGACATTGCTTTGGCTGGGAAAAACAAAACTGCTTACAATTATTTCTTGGGGCAAGGCAAAAAATATTGGTTAGGCAATGGACTTTACATGGAAGGAATGTTGGCTTTGGTCTTGCACAGAAACGGCGAAACAGCAACAGCACAGGACATCGTGAAATCCTTGAAAGAGAGAAGTTTGAACAGCGAAGAAATGGGAATGTATTGGAAAAATATGATGAAAGGTGGCTACTGGTGGTACGAAGCCCCTGTGGAAACCCAAGCACTCATGATTGAGGTTTTT
>JALOMS010000191.1 GCA_025455345.1 Thermoflexibacter sp.
GACTATTGCCAATGTTTTCTTCGAAAATTCTACGCGCACGCGCCTTTCTTTTGAATTGGCAGAGAAGCGTTTATCGGCAGATGTCATTAATTTTTCTGCCTCGGGAAGCTCTGTAAAAAAAGGCGAGACATTGTTGGACACAGTAAATAATATCTTGGCGATGAAGGTAGATATGATAGTCATGCGGCACTCCAGTCCCGGCGCGCCTCATTTTTTAGCAAAACACATCAATGCCAATATCATCAATGCTGGCGATGGAACGCACGAACACCCAACACAGGCACTCTTAGATGCCTTCTCTATTCAGGAAAAATTAGGAGCAATCCATGGAAAAAAAATTGCCATTATTGGTGATATTTCACATTCCAGAGTGGCTCTTTCTAATATATTTGCATTACAAAAATTGGGGGCAGAAGTCATGGTCTGTGGTCCTATTACGCTCATTCCCAAATACATCAAAGAGCTGGGAGTGAAGGTAGAGCATAATATCCGTCATGCCTTGCAATGGTGTGATGTAGCCAATGTCTTGCGTATCCAGTTAGAACGCCAACAATCCAAACATTTCCCTTCGCTAAGAGAATATACACTATATTATGGCATAAATAAGAGTATCTTGGACAGTTTGGACAAGGAGATAGTCATTATGCACCCTGGTCCTATCAATAGAGGCATAGAGATTACAAGTGATGTGGCTGACTCTCAACACTCTATTATCTTACAACAAGTAGAAAATGGTGTAGCTGTTCGCATGGCAATTTTGTATCTCTTAGCCCAAAAAAGTCGACCATTTAATTAGACTAATGATAAGTCTGCCCATAATAATTAGGGCGGACGGCTTGGACAAATACCTCTTGCCAATGATAGTGGAAAAAATTGTCCTCAACCACCCCTCGCTTGCCAGAAGCATGGACGAACAATACTTTTTGAGGGCTAACTATTTCTGTAACAATACCTACGTGAGTAATAGTAAGGCTACCCTTGCTTGCTCCAAAAAACACCAAATCACCAGCTTGTAATCTGTCTTTGGCAATCGTCATGCCTTGTCGCGACTGGTCTTCTGGTATTCTTCCTATGCGGTTATTAAGGTCTATCAAGCACACATACACCAATCCTGAACAGTCTATACCCTGAGGGGACAGACCGCCATGCTGATAGCGCGTCCCTATCAATGCTCTTGCCTTACTTACTACCTTCTGTACGTTTGCTTTATAAGTCGCATATTCTAAAGCAACCCTGTCTATTTCTTGCTGATTGATGATGACAGGAAGTATCAGTCTGGCTTCACCTTTTTTATTTTCTGATTGTAAGGGCTTGCCTTGGGCAGGGATATGTAGATTGGTATAGTTTTTCTTATTACATCCTGACAAAAAGAGAAAAACTAAAAAGCATATCGTATAAAGCCCATTTTTTGGTATAAATATCAAGAAATAGCTATTTTTTGTCAAATTGCAAAAATTATTGGGTGTCTGCATAAGAAGTTAAAAAAGTGTATTTTTAAGCCACTAAAATAGAAAACTTTGATAAAGTTTTTTATTTTTAACAAAAATATTCGCTATATTAAAGAATACAAAATTATGTCTAAAAACAATTCCAAAAATAGAGAAGGTATCGTTTATAGCACTGACCCTGATTTCTCATATCAAGATAATCCTGAAAATGAGATAACTACGCTCCCCCCCCAACAACAAAAACTTACGATTTCCTTAGACAAAAAGGGAAGAGGAGGCAAAGTAGTTACGCTTATTGTAGGTTTTGTAGGGAAAAGCGAAGATTTAGAAACACTTTGCAAATATTTAAAAAATAAATGTGGTACAGGCGGAAGTGTCAAAGATGGAGAAATCCTGATTCAAGGAGATTTTAGAGAGAAGATTTTCACAATACTTACCTCAGAGGGCTACAAAGTAAAAAAATCAGGAGGATAACCCCCAATGTTTTGTTTACTTAATCCATATTAGACGTATATTTTTGGACAAATTAAGTAAAAAAAAGAAAGTCGTGAAATGATTTGAAGTAATATCACTACCTTTGTAACTATAAATACATTCATTATGGGGAGAGTTATTGGTATAGATTATGGGACAAAAAGAGTAGGATTGGCAGTTACAGATAGTTTACAAATCATTGCTTCTGCTTTGGATACTATTCATTCCAAAGATGTTATCAAATTTTTGCAAGATTATGACCAGCAGGAAAAAATAGAAACTTTGGTTTTGGGAATGCCTAAAAAATTGGACAATACGGATACCAATAATACCATTCATGTATTAAATTTTAAAAAACAATTGGAAAAAATATTTCCAGACAAAAAGATTGTAGAAATAGATGAGCGATTCACGTCTTCCATAGCCCAGCAAACAATGATAACAGGAGGAATGAAGAAAAAAGACCGTCAAAACAAGGCAAATGTCGATAAAATTAGTGCAGTGCTTATCTTGCAGTCGTATTTGGAAATGAAGGATATACTCCCTAAATAGTTGGACAAAATTTAGATTTTAAGAAGTGTTAAATTTATAAATAGATATTTGAGAAATGATTTATCCAATAGTAGCTTACGGCGACCCCGTATTAAGAAAGGTAGCACAAGATATTGATAAAGAAGGGACTACGGATATTAAGAAATTAGTAGATGATATGTTCGAAACTATGCACGCCGCTAATGGCATTGGGCTTGCGGCTCCTCAGATAGGAATGAATTTGAGGCTATTTGTTATAGACGGGAGCGAAACAGAGGACGAGGAAATCAAAAACTTCAAACAGGTATTCATTAATGCTCAAATACTAAACGAAGAAGGGGATAAGTGGGCTTTTGAAGAAGGATGCTTGAGCATTCCTTCGATTCGCGAAGATGTAATGCGTCCCTCTAAGTTGCGTATTCGTTATTATGATGCAGACTGGAATTTGCATGAGGAGGAGTATAGCGGTATGATGGCAAGAGTTATCCAACACGAATATGACCATATCCAAGGTGTATTATTCATAGATTATCTCTCTGGACTTCGCAAACGCCTACTAAAAGGAAAACTAAACAATATCAGCAAAGGAGATGTAAAGGTAGATTATCGCATGAAGTTTCCCATAAAAAAGTAAACAAAGCAATACTTTGACTTTTGATTTAAAAAAAATCCAAAATATGGCAACATTTTATCACGAAAATACGCGCCAATCTAATACTTCCTCTTTGGGAGATGCCATTGATGCGTTTTTGAATCTGTACAAACTCAAGAACCGCTATCAAAAAGCAGGAGTGGTAGTTTCGTGGGCAGAACTTATGGGCGAACCAATCGCACGATATTCCCAAAGAGTATTTATCAAAGATAAAACACTTTTTGTAGAGATTACCTCTGCTCCTCTAAAAAACGAGCTATTAATGTCTAAAAGTCAGATAATCAAAATTATTAACCAGCACGCAAACGCAGAATTAGTAGAAGAAGTGATTTTTTTATAATTCATTATTAATCATCAATGAAATCAAACAATTATGTAGTCATCATGGCAGGCGGAGTAGGAACTCGCTTTTGGCCTTATAGTCGTGTAGGCAACCCCAAACAGTTCCAAGATATGCTTGGTATAGGAAAAAGCCTTATACAGCTCACCATAGAAAGATTCTCCTACATCTGTCCCGAAGAAAATATTTATATTGTCACTAATGCCGATTATTATAACTTAGTAAAAAAACAACTCCCCCAATTAGCCGATGACCAAATCCTTTTAGAGCCTTTCATGCGTAATACTGCTCCATGTGTAGCGTATGCCTCTTACAAAATCAAAGAGAAAAACCCTAATGCCAATATTGTCGTAGCCCCAGCCGACCACATCATCAACAAGTTAGAAGCATTTTCGGATGCCTTATTGACAGCCATTGATGCGGCTACCTCCAATGAGTTTTTACTCACCTTAGGCATACAGCCTACGCGTCCTGACACAGGCTACGGTTATATCAAAGTAGCAGACATAGACTCCGCCTTCCCTATAAAAAAAGTAAAAACTTTTACAGAAAAACCTAATTTGGAATTGGCTTTAGAATTTTTGGAAAGTGGTGATTATGTGTGGAATGCAGGAATTTTTATCTTTAATGTTCAAACGATTATCAATGCTTTTAAAAAATATATGCCCGAATTGCATGGCATATTCCAAGAGTTAAGCAATGATTTTTACACAAACAAAGAAAGCGAAAGCATTAAAAAAGCATATTCACAATGCCATACCATTTCCATAGATTATGGTATCATGGAAAAAGCAGATAATGTATATGTTGTGCCTTGCGATTTGGGTTGGTCTGACCTTGGCACTTGGAAATCTCTTTACGAACAATCACCTAAAAACAAGGAAGGAAACGTACTGAGCGGGAATATTATTGCTTATGAAACTACCAAATCTATTATTAAAACTCCAGAAGATAGATTGGTTGTCATTCAAGGATTAGAAAACTATATCATTGCCGAATACCAGAACGTATTGCTTATATGCCAAAAAGACCAAGAACAACGCATCAAACAATTTTTAGAAGACGCAGTCAAACAGAAAGGAAGCCAGTTCTCTTAAAATTATCACTTTATTATTTGTTGTTTCAAAAATTCTCCTTAACTTTGCGGTCTTAAAATTCAGGTGCTTTGGAAAAATTCAAAGAATTTGACGTTGATTTAGTTAGTTTATCTAACAAACAGCATGATTATCAATACGTTGCAGATAATAGTTTTTTTGCTTTATTTGAGAACAGCTTAGTTCAAGTTGGTACTTGCAAGATAAAAGTTGAGCTAAATAAAAGTGAAACAATGCTTATTTGTTATTTTGATATAACAGGAACTATTCAGCTTACTTGCGACCGTAGTTTGGATTTGTTTGACTATCCAATCCAATCCAAAGAAAGAATCATATTCAAATACGGAGAAGAAACCAAAGAACTATCTGATGAAATCATAGTAATCCCAAGAGACTTGCCTACACTTAATGTAGCACAGTTTATTTATGAATTTATTGGCTTGTGTGTTCCGATAAAAAAGTTGCACCCAAGATACCTTTCAGAACAGCAACAAGATGACGACTTAGAAAATAATCAAATCTTAGTGTATAGTTCTGAAAATTCTGAAGAGGAAGAAACCAATAAAAACGAAGAGATAGACCCTCGTTGGGAAGATTTGAAAAAGTTAATTAAATAGATTAAAATAAATTATTCGGCATAGATTTTAAATAGTTCTAACAATGGCACATCCCAAGAGTAAGATTTCTAAAACAAGAAGAGATAAGCGCAGAACACATGACAAATGTAATCCAGCGACTATTGCTATTTGCCCTACTACAGGTGAATCTCACTTGTATCACAGAGCATATTGGCACGAAGGTAATCTCTATTATAAAGGTAAAAAGGTAATAGAAGGCTCAGCTTCAGAACCTGTAGTTGAGTAATTCTTTGAATTGTAGTATTTAATTTGGTGTTTTCATAGTTGTTTTTAGTTTTGGAAAGGAGGAGTCGGAACGATTCCTCTTTTTTATTTTTTTATCTGAACGCTTTGTAAATTAGCCAATTAGAATGATGAGTGATATACCTTTTAAGTAATTCCTAACTGGTTCAAGGCTTAGCCTTGAATCTTTTTTAGGTACAAGCGTTACGCTTGTACCAGTGGGAATTGAACTAATAAAATTACTTAAAAAATTATGCTTAAATAATGACTATTTTTGTACCTTTTGCCGTTTTGTGAGCTAAGTGATTGCGACTTAGACAAAAATCCATTCCTTAACGTTTAAATCAATAGTAAGATGAAAATAGAGGCTGATTCTGTCGAGGAGTATCTTGAGAAGATTCCAGAAGAAAGAAAACAAGCTATGAATAAACTTCGTCAAACAATTTTGGAGAGCCTTCCAGAAGGTTTTGAGGAACAGTTGATATATGGAATGATTGGTTATGTGGTGCCAAAATCTACCTATCCGAAAGGTTATCATACAACGCCACACCTACCTTTGCCATTTGTAAATATTGCTTCTCAAAAAAATGCGATTACACTCTATCACATGGGTATTTTTGGGAGTCAAGCTCTCTTAGAGTGGTTTAAGAATGAGTATCCTAAACATAGTCCAACTAAGTTGGACATGGGGAAAAGTTGCATTCACTTTAAAAAAACGGAACATATCCCGTATAAGCTAATCGCAGAACTGATGAAAAAAATAACAGTATCACAATGGATAGAAATGTATGAAGAAAACCTCAGAAAATAATTATTTTTGCTCTAATCACCTTAATCTCTTGTCTTTATGAAAAAAATTTTAACCCTTGTTTTTCTTTTATTTCCTTTAACAATTCATTGGCTATATGCCCAAGGCACGCGCCTCTTGCGCCAACCTACGGTGAGCCAGCAGTATATTGTTTTTGTCTATGCTGATGACCTTTGGTTGGTTGATAGAGAAGGTGGCAATGCTCGTAGGCTAACCAGTGCAGTAGGCATAGAAACCAATCCTCATTTTTCCCCTGATGGTAAAATGATAGCATTTACAGGTCAGTACGATGGCAATACAGATGTTTTTGTTGTGCCTACGGAGGGTGGCGAACCCAAGCGACTGACTTGGCATCCAAGTGCAGACTTAGTGCAAGGCTGGACTCCCGATGGCAAAGAAGTTCTTTTCCAATCCAGCAGAGAGGGAGTTCCTACTAAAATTGTTAAATTCTATGCCATAGGCTTAAATGGTGGATTACCAAAGGCTTTGCCGTCTCCCCAAGTGGCATACGGCGAACTTTCCGAAGATGGGAAATATCTTGCTTATACCCCAATTACTTCTTGGGACGCAGAATGGAGAAATTATCGCGGTGGGCAAGCCTTACCGATTTGGATTGAGGATATGAATACACATCAGGTAAAGCGTACTCCACAAACGGACAAAGAAAGACATTTAGACCCTGTTTGGTACAAAAATGTGGTATATTTTCTCTCTGAGCGCGATTATGCAAGTAATATTTGGTCTTTTAGCCCCTCTAATGACCAGCTCAAACAAGTTACTTTTCACAAGGATTTTGATGTAAAAAGTTTAGACGCGTGCCAAGATAGAATTGTATATGAGCAAGGTGGGTATTTGCATTTGCTTGAACCAGAAACAGGCAAGGTAAAGCAACTGATTATCAATGTATTAGGAGATTTTAATTGGGCAAGACCTCGTTGGGAAGATGTGATGCCTATGCGCTTGCAAAACGCTTCTCTGTCGCCTACTGGCAAAAGAGCAGTTTTTGAATATAGAGGAGATATTTTTACAGTTCCCAAAGAAAATGGAGAGTGGCGAAACCTCACACAAACTTCGGGCGTAGCAGACCGCTACCCCACATGGTCGCCCAATGGACAACAAATTGCATGGTTTTCTGATGAAAGTGGAGAATATCAATTAGTGATTGCTGACCAATTGGGACAAAACAAAAAAAACATTAGTATTGCTAATCCTTCATTCTTCTTTAACCCAACTTGGTCGCCTGATGGCAAGTACATTGCTTTTACAGATACACATTATAATCTTTGGTATGTGGACGTGGCAAAAGGTACGAGTAAAAAAATAGATACAGACCGTTACGCACACCCTGACCGCACCCTCAACCCGAAGTGGTCACCAGATAGCAAGTGGATTGCTTATGTGAGATTATTGGACAATCAATACAAAGCGGTCAAAGTTCATCAAGTAGAGTCAGGGCAAACTTACCAACTTACCGATGGACTGGCAGACGCAATTACGCCTGTATGGGATGAGAGTGGGAAATATTTATACTTTTTGGCAAGTACAGATTATGGATTAAATACGGGTTGGCTCGATATGAGTTCCTTTAATATGCCTGTAACCAGAGGTTTATACGTAATTGTTTTGTCCAAAAATGACCCTTCCCCATTATTACCTAAGAGTGATGAGGAGGAAAAGAAAAAAGACGACAAAAAAGATTCTGTCAAAGTAAGTATTGATATGCAAGGGATTAGCCAAAGAATTTTAGCCTTAGATATTCCTTTACGAAACTACTTAGGGCTGACCGATGCACCCAAAGATTTCATTTTTTATGCAGAGGCTATTCCCAATCAGCAGGGTTT
>JALOMS010000192.1 GCA_025455345.1 Thermoflexibacter sp.
TGCCAACACGTCTTGCTCGGTGAGTTTTGCGTCCAAACTGCGCTGACGGGTCTTGATTTCGGACTCGATTGCCGCCATTTTGCTTTCCAATTCCTTTTTTGCCTCCGTTTTTTGCAGTTCTAACGCTTGCTGTTTGGTTTGCGACTTTGCCTCACTCACTTTACGATTGACGTTTTCGATTTCTTCGGTGAGTTCTAACTTGCGTTTTTCGCTTGCAATTGCCAACGTTTGGCGTATAACCTCCTGTTCGGCGTTGATGAGCATTTTTTCTATGTTGCCATCGCCCAATTTGATGTCAAAAACCTCTACGTCATAGATGTGCATGCCGTTTTCCTCAAAACGTCTGCCGTTACGCTTGCCGTTTTCGCCTGATACACCTAAGACCGTATCTCTGATAATGCTGATTCCATTGGCATAAAAATCCATGATTTTGTACTTTTTAACGGCATTTCTAATCACAGAACGAATGTGGTCAGTGAGGAATTTCACATAATTTTCCACATTAAACCACTTTTCTGGCTCGCCTTCAAAGTTTACTCTGTAAGACAAATGCACGTTCACTTGGCAAAAATCCGCAGATTCTGCCTTGACCATGTCAGAAATTTTATTGTGCAAGACCTTCAAATAGACCGTTCTAAGTAATTGGTCTTCGGTTTTTGGCGTACCAGTGGAAAGTTCTACGGTTTGCAAGTTTTCATCATATTCCAACAAGTAGGTTTGAGGTCCTGTAATCACCTTGCGCGCGCCCGTTTTGCTCACAACCAATACGGCATAACCTGCCCACAAACTGATAGTTACTGCGCCTTCGTACTTGTTGTAAAGCGTGATGGTGCGTGGCTTGGAAAACTGCTCTGTGCGGTTAAATTCCTCTCCCGTAAAGCCCGTAGGAACGGTTGTCATGGAGCGTTTGCGCGATTCTTCTTTGGTTACGCCCCCTTTCAACACCAAATCTGCGTCCTCTGCGGAAATAAATTCGTCTTGTTGCGTTTGTTGGAATATTTCCTTCATTTTGACATTGTATTCCAATGCTTCTTTGTTCCCTGGAAACCACAATTCTACCTGCCTCAAATCCAACACACGCCTCACTATCACCTCCTCGCGCGGGTCGGGCAGGTACATCACGGGTCCCTGCCTAAGCGTAACGGCACCCGTTTTTCGGTTCAAAACGTAGCGTCCCTCGCCCGCAGGTATCGCAACCGCATGGTAAATCTCTCGTTCTCCGTATTTGATAACGGCGTGTTCGGTGCGCGGATAATATATCATTTGGTCTTTGCCCGTAATGAATAACTCTTGCCCGACCTCATAACGGATGCCGTTTTCCTCATACGGCGCAATGACTTTGATGTAAAGCCCGCTAATTTCGTTCAACTCAATTGCCCTGAATTTACGGTTGCCGTTACGAACTACAAAGTCTTCCGTTGGCTCTGGAAAAACAACGTTTGGTCCTTGTACATAGCGTTTTTTGCCGTTTTCGTCCAGCAAAATGCAATACTCCAAGCGTTCCAATGTAACTGCCTCTCTGATGTAATTGCCGTTCTCGTCCCTCACGACTTCTACACCTGTGGGCGGAATGTAAAATGAAACACTTGTTCCCTTGATTATCAAGGTTTTACCTGTAATCAAATCAGGGGCTTCGGTGCTAATGATTTCATCTTCGCCGCTTTCTGCATTTTTGGTTTTGATGACTGCCTTTGTCCAATTTTTCTTTGCTTCGGTTTCATCATATACGCGCACGACCAAGTATTGATTGGAGCGCAAGTGGTGTCCTGCTACGATTTTGGCGATTTGCCCAGGCCACAGCGAAAAGAAAACGGGACCAGGAATATTCACTTTCCTACCAATGTTCAACTCTCCCAAGTTGTTAGAAGTGCCGTTTTTGGGCTGATTTCCGTCTTTGGGCGGGTTTTTCAGCACGATATACCAACCTTCGGGCGCAATGGTAAACGTCTGAATGGACTCATCAAGGTTACATTTGATAAACTGTTTGCTATCAGCGTCAAACAGTACAGGTTTGTCGGTATTTGCCAAACTCGTCTTGTAAGGACCTACATAGACATTGATATTGCCTTTGGTTTGGTCTGAAATAAAAGCGTACTCGTTTGGCGCAAGCACTAAATCGCGTTCTCTGTTGCTGTCGTTCATTGTTTTGGAGTTATGAGTTATTAATGATGAGTTATGAGTTTTGTTATAATTCATAACTTATCACTCATAACTAATAATATATACGTATTTTTTACACTAAGGTTAGTGTTTTTTTTACACTTTTTAAAAATATTTTGTAAGAGGCTGAAAAAGAGGGGGGTAAATTTTTATATTCACTCAAATACTTAAATTATAAGAAATATACAGATTAAAAGTAAAGATTGATTTTTATTTACCAATTAGTAAAACGCAAATACATGGATAATATTTTTTTGAGGTATTCTCTCCAAAATAAGTAAAAACTCAAACGACTAATTCGACTAAGTATGACGGTTGCATTTATTAATTGAATCCAAGAACTAATATCAGTGCTATTTTTTATAAATCAGACGCAAGGAATTGCCATTTAGATTATGCAAATATATTTCTAAGGGTTGCTTTTTGACTAAAAAAGACTCTTGTACATACTCTTTCAATTCTTTTTCATATTTCTTATTCAGAGAAAAGGCATGGTATTCAAGATGATTAACAACAATAATCCGTTCATAATCAGTGCTAAACTTTACTGTTGAATCCCTCGTCAATGCCTCTTTTTTGGCTTTTATTGTTTCTGGTAGGCTGTCAATTAAAGTAATAATGCTACTATGAAATTCGTGTTTTCTATCATTATGAATATTAATAGAGTCTATTGAGGTACAATAAAAATTATCATGAAAATCTCGAATACAATCACTACTTGTTATTTTAAGTTTAGTTTTTAAAACCCCATCAAATACTTGCCAATCAGGCTCTGGAACAAGCAAAAGTAAACTATCTAAGACTGTATAAACACCCATATAGGTTGAAAAATCATAATGCCCTTCCGCTTTCATAGTAAATGTACCATCTTTGCTAAACTTATAAGTCCAAGATGTTTCTCCCCAAAATCCATTAAATTCCTTATTTATAAAATCTCTTTCTCTTATTTCTTTTTGAGGCTTACAAGAAAAAAAGAGTAGTAATAAAATAGCATGGATACTAATATTGACATAACTTTTTTTCATAAAATTGAAGATTTGGAAAATATTTTTAAATTAATAACTTGTTAATTATAAACATTTTATCTTTTAAAAATGTACTTTTATTTTTAATGTTTTCATAGGCTTTGCTTACAGATGGACATTATTTTATCAAAAGCTAATTAAATTTATTAAAGTAGAATATGGAAAATCTCCACATTTTTAAGCCTCGTAGAGGCGTAAGGTTGAAGTCTATATGATTTCATAATACTATGATTATCAACATTTTATACCAACATTTAACAGCGAAATGCAATTGCCTATTGGTGTTATTTTAATTGGCAGATATCTAATAATATTACAAAGTTATTTTATAAAGGTACATCATTTTTATAGAAATATTATTAGCTTTACAAATCAAACAAATTTTACTTGGCGTAGTTGTAAAAAAAATACATATCATTTTTTTAGCTTTATCTCATTATGCCTTTTTCTTCAATCCACAAATTTACAGACTTCAATGAGTTTCATCATGCGGCAAACGGATTGGTGAGGTCTGCTCATGACGAAGTTCATGTTTTCAGATTCAAAGACATTGGTAATCAAGTAATTAGGCAAATGCCACTATTTCGCACCTCTTTCTATCAGATTGGGCTTATGCGCTCCTCCAATTTTAATATCAATGTATATGACAAAAGTTATCACCTTGACAAGCATTGTGCTTTGGTATTTTTTAAACCAGGGCAGTTGCTCCAATTCCAAAGCGACCCCAACTGGGAAGGTTATGTGCTGATGTTCAAGGAAAGTTTTTTGTCCATCAAACAAGATAACCCCAACGCCAAGAAAGAATTTTCACTCCTCGACCCTACTACGGACTCTTTCACGCTTATTAGTCCAGAAAAATACCAAGAACTCAGCGAAATTTACGAAAAACTCCTTTACGAATATTCCAATGATTTAATTGGCTCATTACCAGTCATAGAGCTTTACATTCATATCCTTTTTCATAAGATAGAACGCCTTTGTATCGTAAATCAAGAAACAGATGATTCTAAATTTTCCTCACGAAAGGCAGTCATCACCTATCAATTTAAACAACTCATTCAGAAGAACTTACGTAGTTCTAAAAATGTAACAGAATACGCAGATATGTTGCATATCTCTCCCAAATACCTCATAGAAGCAGTAACAGACATAACCAACCAATCTCCCAAAGCACTCATCAATGAACAGATTGTGTTGGAAACCAAGACATTATTAAAATATAGCGATTACCCCATAGGAGATATTGCCCTTGCTTATCAGTTTACTGACCAGTCGCATTTTGCCAATTTTTTCAAGAAAGAAACAGCTTTGTCGCCTTTGGAATACAGGAATCAGCAAGGAGTGTTCTCAAAAAAGTAATATAATTTCTTTTTTTAATACAAAAAACCGAATTTTTTACAAATAGTACCGAACTATTTGCTTAACTAATCCAACCCAAGATTGGTTTTTAGTGTATCAATGTTATTTCACACTAAAAATTAATCAAAAACATGAAAAAGTTATTTGCAATTGTATTCGCTCTTTTTGCCTTGTTGGGCAATGTTTCTGCTCAAAAACCAGGGGCTAAACTCCTTGACCCTACCAACCATACTTTAATAATGATAGACCACCAAAGTCAGATGGCTTTTGCGACAAGTAGCATTTCCAACGTGGAACTTCGCAACAACGTGGCAGTGGTAGCAGGAGCAAGCAAAATTTTTAACGTGCCTACGGTCATTACCACTGTTGCCCGCAACACTTTTTCAGGACCTCTTTTTAGAGAAATCTTAGAATTTTACCCAGAAGCGGCACAAAACGCCATAGACCGCACCACCATGAATACTTGGGAAGATACAAATGCTTACAAGGCAATTGTGGGCAAGGGTAAAAAGAAGTTGGTTTTCTCTGGACTTTGGACGGAAGTGTGCATTGTAGGTCCCGTACTAAGTGCAATATCAGAAGGTTATGAGGTTTATGTAATCACTGACGCTTGCGGTGGCGTAAGCAACGAAGCACACCAAATGGCAATGCAACGCATGATTCAGGCAGGCGCGCAACCCATGACTTCTATCCAATACGCCTTAGAATTGCAAAGAGATTGGGCAAGAAGTGCCACTTATGACGCTATCACTTCTCTGATGAAAAAATACGGTGGTGCTTACGGTGCAGGTATAGAGTATGCCAAAGATATGTTCAATGCCCAAGAAGGCAAGAAAAAGTAAAATTCAATTTTTAACCACTAAGACACTCTGCCACGAAGAAATTTGTTTTTGTGCCTTAGTGGTTGATTCATAATGAATCGTATTCGTCAAATCCTTGCCGTTGTCCATGTCCGCACGGACAATCCAGTTGGGGAGTAGTTAATAAAAGACATTCATCAAATCTTAATTTTCTAATACAACATTTTCATTCACAATAATGAAACTTATTCCTATTTTCCTGTTATTCATCTGTTTACCGAATATTTTACAAGCACAAAAAGGAAAGGTAAGCATAGAAATAATCATACACAATGCAAAAGTCTATACCTTAGATGAGCAAAATCCCACGGCGCAAGCGATAGCAGTGGCAAACGGAAGCATTGTTCAAGTAGGTGATAATCAATCTATTTTGAAACTGAAAGACAAAAAAACAACAGTTATTGACGCACAAGGTAAGGCACTTGTTCCTGGTATTTTTGATTCTCATCTCCACGTGATTAGGGGTGGAAGATTTTATAACAGTGAGTTGCGTTGGGACGGTGTGCGCTCACTTGCGCGCGCCTTGCAAATGCTCAAAGAACAGGCGCAACGCACTCCCGAAGGGCAATGGGTCAGGGTAGTAGGCGGTTGGAATGCTTATCAGTTTGAGGAAAAAAGACTGCCTACTTTGGAAGAAATTAATGAAGCAACGGGCAATATACCTACTTTCATCTTGTACCTGTACGGACACGCTTACTTGAACAAAGCAGGGTTGAAAAAGCTAAATATAGATGAAAATACGCCTAATCCTAATGGTGGGTTAATTGAAAAAGACATCAATGGACAACCTACGGGGCTTTTGGTGGCAGACCCCAATGCCTTCATTCTGTACTCTACTTTGGCAAAACTTCCAGAACTTTCGGACGAGGAGAAAACCAACTCTACCAAGTTGTATATGTCTGAACTGAATCGCTTGGGCATTACGGCAGTCATGGACGCAGGGGGTGGTTTTCAGAATTATCCCGATGACTATGGCATTACAGACAAGCTCTGCAAAAGCAATGAACTTACTTTGCGCTTGCCTTTTTACCTTTTTGCCCAAAAAGCAGGAAAAGAACTCACTGATTATTCCAATTGGATTCGCTCGGTGGAAATTGGCAAAACTTGTGATGACGAACACGAAGTAAGTACGCAGAAAACCAAGCAGTTCGGTAGGAAAAAATTGGAATATTATACGCAGGGTGGCGGAGAAAATTTGGTAGCAAGTGCCGCAGATTTTGAAAATTTTGACAAGCCAAGACCTGATTTAAGCCCAGCTATGGAAGGGCAACTGAAAGAAGTCATCTCCGTCTTAGTAAAAAATAGGTGGGCTTTTCGCCTCCATGCTACTTATAATGAGAGTATTACAAGATTTTTGAATGTAATAGAAGATGTAAACAAGGAAACTCCGCTCAATGGCTTGCTTTGGTTTTTTGACCACGCAGAAACAGTTTCAGACGATAACTTAAAGCGAATCAAAGCATTAGGTGGTGGCATTGCTATTCAGCACCGCATGGCTTTCCAAGGCGAAAGTTTCATCAAACGCTATGGTAAAAAAGCGGCAGAACAGACACCGCCCGTTAAGAAAATGCTGGAAATGGGTATAAAAGTGGGCATGGGGTCAGACGGCACGCGCGTAAGTTCTTACAACCCTTGGATTGGGCTGTACTGGCTCACTACGGGCAAGACCATTGGAGGCACTAAACACTTCACAGACAACAACTTAGTAGATAGAAAAACAGCTTTACAACTATTTACTTCGGGCAGTGCCAAATTGGTAAATTTAGAGAAAGACAGAGGCATTTTGAAAGCAGGTTTTTTGGCAGATTTCATTGTTCTGACGGAAGATTATTTCACTGTTAGTGATGAAAAAATCTTAGAAATAGAGTCTTTGATGACCGTGGTAGGTGGAAAAATCGTCTATGGAAGTGGAAATTTTGCCACTTTCGCTCCTATCATTCCCAAAGCAATGCCCGCATGGTCGCCTATAAACTTCTATGGAGGGTATCAAAAAAAGTAAATAAATGGAAAAAATATTTTGGATAGTATTGGTTTTGGTGGCAGGGGCAATGCTCCCCGTACAAGCAGGTCTGAACAACCAAATGGGCAAGGCGTTGGCAAGTCCCGCATGGGCAGTGCTGATTTCGTTCTTTGTAGGTACGATAGCAATGCTGGCGTATGTTGCTGTTACCAAACAGCCTTTGCAACTGCAAACCCTAAAAGATGTACCACTAAGTGCTTGGATAGCAGGTATTTTAGGTGCGGTTTATGTAACTTCGGTGGTACTTGCTTTCCCAAAGTTGGGTGCAGCTTTGACTTTTGGACTGATAGTAGGTGGTCAATTGACTATTTCCTTGCTTTTAGACCATTTTAATATTTTGGTACAAGCACCGCACCAAGTCAATTGGTACAGGGTGGTAGGTATGATTCTCATTATCGCTGGTGTAGTAATCATTCGGAAATTTTAAGGAAGAGATAATTTCCCCGAAATCAAATTTATAGAAATGAAATATATTTTTTACTTCCTCATTCTCAGTAGTTTATGGGGTGGTAACAAGACACCTATTTTCGCACAAAATAGAGGGTTCTTGGGGTTGCGATACGAAGAAGATTACCGCTACTTGGCAAAA